>CBFHCJ010000726.1:0-3385 GCA_965654005.1 uncultured Streptomyces sp.
GCAGCAGCCGGTAGCCGACGACGAGCGCGGCCGCGTCCCGCCGTCCGATGCGGGTGGACTCGTCGATGGCGTCGAGCACCGGCAGCAGGTGCTCCAGGGTGAGCGCGGCGGCCTGGTCGCTCAGCCCGGCCGGGTACTCCAGGTCGCGGTAGTCCTCGATGACGTCGCGGATCTTCGAGCCGTCCGGGCGCTCGCCCTTGGGGTACCAGGTGAGGATGCGGGAAAGGTAGGCCAGCAGGGTGTCCGGGCTGTAAGGGGTACCGTTCAGCTGACCGGTGTCCATCAGAGTGCCGATGTACTCGGCGATGTGCGCTGCGGTGGTGGAGGGTTGGGCCATCCGCCCGTTGGCCTCGCACCAGGCCTGGAAGCGGTTCCGCGTGGAGTCACGGTTTATCCGGGTGTTGCGGGAGCGGCCGCCCGCGGCACGGCGGAAACGCTCGCGGGTGCGCTCGGAGACCCGGAAGTCGTCCTCGGTGAACCCCGGGTGCTCCTCGACGCGCGGTGGCAGTTCCCCCGGCCCCAGGATGGTGTCCCGGGTGACTCGGTATCGGGGGGCGGCGGGCTCGTCTGCGGCGCGGTCCGGAAGGTGCGCGGGCACCACGTCGTCGACGAGCTCGGCGTCGAACACGTCGGCCGGTTCGACGGCGCCGGAGCCATCGGGCGCCTCGGCGGTGAGGGTCACGCGGACGCGGGGCACCTCCGAGACTTCATTGCCGTCGCTAACTGTCAAGGCCTCAATCCTTGCTGACGCCGGATCTCCTGACGGCGCCTCATCTCCCGCCTCGTCGAGGTTACCTCGCATTCTGTCATGAATAGGAGGTAAGGACAGCCTAACTCGATGAAGATGGTTCCAGGCAGGAGAGGAGAGGGGCGAAAAGCGCTGTGCGACCCTCTAGCGGTCTGTCAGGGTGCCGGAGGTCCCATCACCCCGGCACCATGGAGATCGGCCGCTCACGCCCCGGTTTTGTGGGTCGTATTTCTGGGGGTTCGCCGGAAAATCACTCTTCGGGCGGATTGCCTGTCTCGCCGATCGCGCGCAGCACTAGCGGCCGCGACATCGCCGGAGCCGCCCGCCGGGACAGCTCGCGCCCGTTGCCCGGGGTGTGCTCGGCGCGCAGCGCGGAGCACAACCTCTCCAGCGCCGCGGCCTCCGCATCGCGTGCCTTCAGCATCTCGGCGACCGGGCGGGCAGTCGTTGCAGTACGGGACGTGTTCAACCCCTCTTGTTGCATCCGATCGCACGTTGAGGAGCCCCGTCATGCCCAAGCGCGTCACCTTCACGATCACGGCCGTCCTGGAGCGGCAGGACGGGCCGCCCGTGGCCATCGACGATGTCCTCCAGGCGCTCACCGACGCGCTGGAGGAGATCGAGGTGTACGCCGAGGACCCGGACCGCGACACGGAGAGCCGGTTCGACACGGCCGGCGTGACGGTGGTCTACCCCGAGGACGCGTCCGCCCGCATGTGACAGCCCTCATGGTCAGTGCAGGTCAGAGGAGCAGTGGCGGCTTGTAGCGTGGGCGGCATGCGTGTCGATATACGAACTGTTCTGCGTAAGCACGAGGAGGAGCTGCGGCGCTTTCGCCGGGGCCTGTTCTCCACGGACCCGGCTGACAGCGAGCTGGCCTCCGCACTGCCCTCATCCGTGCTGGAGCAGTACCGGGCGGGGGGCCTGACGGTGCCGCACCGTTTCGGTCCGGTGCGCTCGGTGACCGATCGGCATGCCACCCTCAGCTTCGTCGGGGACATCAGCGACCAGGCCGCGCTCCTGGAGCAGCCGGGCCGGGAAGGGAGTCTGCTGACGCTGTCGGTCGCCGCGAAGCACAAGCAGCTCGGCACGCGCCAGCCGGTAAACCCGGCGGAGGCGCGGGCCTGGGCGGAAGCGATCGTGGGCCCCGAGTGGCTGCCGCACGTCTACTCGGCTGGCGCCCTGACCGGCGTCACCAAGGGGGGGTCCTCGACCTCGAAGCCGCTCACCACGCAGTTCTTCTACCTGTTCCTGGGCGCGGACGGTGTCCCGCACGCCGAGCCGGAGCATCACCTCGGCGTGCAGCTGACCCCGCTCGTCGACGCTGCCTGATGCGCCGCTAGGCCGCCTGCTCGACGAGCAGGCCCGGCACGCTGATGTAGTCGCCCGGCTCGCGCACCTGGATTGGCATGGTGAGCCCGAGCAGCGGCGCCACGTCCGCGAGCCGCCCGTAGACGATCTTGTATGTGTGCAGCCGGTGGGCCCAGGCCGTCGACATCTGGATGTCGTGCCAGTGCTTGTCCAGCTCCTCGATCGCCCAGTACGCGCTGAGGGCCGCTTCCTTGGTCCGCTCGGCGTCGGCGGTGAAGAGCGCCTTCCACTGCTCGACGTACGGGGTGCCGTCCGGCGCGGGCCACTGCGCCGTGCCCGGGACGATGTCCCAGCGGAGCCAGTCGCGGGCCACTGCCTGTACACCGAAGAGGGGCAGGTCGCCGATGGGGAGAGCCCGTAGGGCCATGTCCAGGCGCATCCCCTCGGCGATGGCGAGGGTGAGTTCGTCGGGGCTGATCGCCCTGGGGCCGAATCGGTTCGGGCCATGCCACATCGGAGGCGCCCCGTGCGGGTTGTCGTCACCCGGCAGAGCCTCCAGCCAGGACACGATCGCCTCGGCCCAGGGCATGCACTCCGTCAGCGGGTGCTGGCCGCCGTGCGCGGCCGCGTACCGCTCCGTGTGCTCGCGCACGCATGTAGCTATGTCCACCGGCACGTCTGCCTCCTGATGTCAGATCGCCAGCAAGACCCCCGTCTGACCTGACAGAGCGGGGGTCTTGCTGTCGTCCCTCGCGGGCTACGGGGGGAGAGCCCGGAAGGAGTCTGGTGGCAGCGTAGCCAGCACGTTCCCGGCCACGCCTGGGTGATCACGAGATATGGCCGAATCCCAGCGTTCCTCGGTCTCGTGTGACGGCTGAGCAGCCGGGTCGTTCTCCGATCACGACGACGGAGAATCCGGTGCCCGAGCTGGGCGCGTACCTGCAGAATCTCGTGCGCGACGGTCCTGCGCGGGTGCTGCCCGCGGTGCAGGACATTGTGGTGGCGTTGCACGCGGCGGCGCTGGAGTCGGTGAACGTGAACGGCTGCCCCGGACCTGTTCGAGGTCGACAAGGGCCGGGCGCGCCTCGACGACGCGGGTATCGAGATCGTGCGCGCGATGGGGGAGCTGCTGGGCTCGGCCGGCGAGCGGCCCGCTACCGAGTGGACGTGACGCACCGGTTCGTGCCCGCGCCGGTTCGCCAACGTCACCGGCGTGATCACCCGGTACGCCGACGGGAGCGAGCGGGACAACATCAGCTACCCCGCCATCAACGTCGACCGGCGGCCCGTCGGGGCTCCAGAGATCCCGTCACCCCGGTGCTCCCG
>CBFHCJ010000727.1:0-3358 GCA_965654005.1 uncultured Streptomyces sp.
GAAGTGGTCGTGCGGCGGACGCGGATGCCGGAAGGCAAGACCCCGCTTCACCAGCGCGGCGAGCTGGGCGTCCGTCCCCTTGAGGCGCCCGGTCACGGGATCGGCGGCGTCGATGACATGCCGCTGCGCGGCGGTCGGCGGTCGGGTCACGGCTTGCTCCTTCCCGTGAGGTGCTCCTCAGTGCTCCTCGGTGGACCCCGCCTCCCCCGCGGAGAGGGACCCATGCGAACAGTACGCGTCGGGTCTGACATTCCAGCCGGCCACGACATGGCGGCGGTGCTCCGTACTCAGCCGGCTCATCGTCCCCGTGGACAGCTGGAACAGGGCGCCCGACGAGGCCGGCAGTCCCAGCCGCCGCGCGGTCAGCACCCGCAGGAAGTGCCCGTGCGAGACCACCACGACGCTGCCCTCCGCCTCCGCGAGCGCCGCGTCGATCTTGGCGAGCACCCGCTCCGCCCGCGCCCCGACCTCGTCCAAACTCTCCCCGGGGTGCTCGGGCGGTCCGGGTGCGACACCGTCCGTGAACAGGAACCAGTCCGGCCGCGTCCGGTGGATCTCGACGGTCGTGACCCCCTCGTACCCGCCGTAGTCCCACTCGGACAGGTCCGCGTCGACACGCGCCCCGCCGACTCCGGCCAGGCGGGCCGTCTCCCGGGCCCGCTGCATCGGGCTGACGAACGCCGACGCGATGTGGTGCCGGGCGATCAGCGGAGCCAACCGACGTGCCTGCTCACGGCCCCTCTCGGTCAGTGGCACGTCGGTCCGTCCGGTGTGCCGCCCGGACAACGACCACTCGGTCTCACCGTGCCGCACGAGAAAGAGGTCACCCACGGCCGTGCCCTTTCTGCTCCGCTCATCGGCACCGTGTCACACGGCCAGGGCGACGCGCAGAACGGACTGGGCCAGACGGCCGTTCTCGGGGAAGGCTCCCCGCCCCGAGGGGAAGGCAAAGCGGCGCCGCGCGTGCGCGTACGCCACCCCACTCGCCGGATCGGCGAAGCCGAGCGATCCGTCCGCACCACTGTGGCCGAACGCGTCGGATCCCAGGAGGTGGATTCCGCCGACCGCGTGACCGGCGTACGCCGATGCCCCGCGCCCGGTACGGAGTCGGACACGGGGCGTCGGCCTGTCGTACATCAGTGATCGGCGGCGTACGAGACGAAGGCGGTCCACTGCTGGGGCCCGAAGGCGAGTTGGGGGCCCTGGGTGCGCTTCGAGTCCCGTATGTGGATGGTGCCGGGAGCGGAAGCGACTTCGACGCAGGCAGGCCCGTCGTCGGTGCTGTAACTGCTCTTGAACCACTTCAACTCGGAGCCGTGACCGGCCGAGGGCTGCACACTCATGTCTCTCCAAGGACTTTCTCGATGAAGGCCAGCGACTCTCGCGGGGCGAGGGCCTGGGCCCGGATGACCCCATAGCGCAGCTCAAGGATCTGGACCTCCCTGGGCTCCGAGATCAGCCGACTGCTGCGCTGAACCTCGTTGTGCCCCACCGTGGTGCCCTCCTTGAGCCGCAGCAAGTGGAAAGGGCCGCCGAGACCGGCGTTGTCCTCACGATCCAGAGGTAGCACCTGGATCTCCACGTTGCGCATCTGCCCGACTTCCAACAGTCGTTCGAGCTGTCGGCGAAGCACCATTTTGCCCCCGACACGCCTTCGCAGGGTCGCTTCATCGTGGACGAAACTGAACGCCGGGATCATCTGCGTGCCGTCGATGATCCTCTGTCGCGCCAGCCTGGCGGCGACAAGCCGCTCCACCTCCTCCTCAGAGAACGCGGGCCGCCGAGACCCGAACACCGCCCGAAGGTACTCCTCCGTCTGCAAGAGCCCGTTGACGACAGAGTTGTCATAGGCGCAGATCTCAACCGACTCCGCCTCCAACTTGGCCAGGTCCCGCACCTTCTTCGGATACCGAGCCTCCTCCACGTCCTTCCGTAGCCCGGCGATCAACCCGCCCGCGCCCAGCACCTGATCCGCCGCCTCCAGAAACTGCCCCTTCGGCGCCCGCCGCCCCCGCTCCACGGAGGAGACCTGCTCCTCGCTGTACCCGATGGCCGCTCCCAACTCGGCCTGCGTCAGCCCCTTCCGCTCCCGGCACATCTTGACGACCTTGCCGACGGTCCGCAGTACGGCCGCCGACTCCTCGTCCCCGCCGTACGGCTCCATCCCGTCGCCGACCTGCGGCTCCCGCCCTACCATGCCCACGCTCCGACACCTCCACGTATCGCCTGTACCCAACTCCCCACCGGCCCACTGCGTAACGCGTCGCCGCCCGGACAGAGCCGGACGGCGACCGGACAGTGACGCTGCGTACCGCCGTCGGTGTTGTTCAGCGTAGAGTTCGGCGACCACGCTGAGTGACATGAACGCCGATGTTGCCAACACGCGCGCAACCCATGCCCACCGAGCTGAACGCACCACCCCCACCCGCCACTTCACAATCCGCCTCTCGGCCACGCCCAGAGGCGCCCGCCTGGCCCGCCGCCTGGCATCGGAACAACTCCACACCTGGGGCTGGCCGTACGACACCGAGGCCAACCACACAGCCACCCTGCTGGTAAGCGAACTCGCCACGAACGCGGCGCTGCACGGCCGCGTGAGGGGCCGCGACTTCCGCCTCCGCCTCACGCTCCACCCCGAAGACGCCACGCTACGTAACGAACTGACGGACCCACGCCCCGGCCCCCGCCCCCCCCCCCCCCCCCCCCCACCCCCCACCCCTCCCCCGCCGGGGGGGCGCCCCCCCCCCCCGCCGGGGCGGCGGCGGCGCCCCCCCCCCCGCCCGAGCTGGTGCGGCGGATCAAGGCCTCGATCGGGGTGAGCGTGGCCGTCGACGTGGTCGACGTGGCCTCGATCGAGCGGTCGGTGGGCAAGATGCGGCGCATCGTCGACCACCGCCCGCCGCGCTGACTGTGCGGACATTTGCCGCGGATGCGCGTGCGGGGGATAGAGTGTTCGCAGCGTCCAGACGCCGTGCCCCACTGATCAGCCATGGTCCACCGGCCACCGCGCACCTGACGCCCGCTCCACACCTTCACGCCTTGGCGTGGCGGGCCAGAGCCGAACCCGGGCTCGCCTGTCTCGCGACGCGTATCCAGTCCGGGAGGACACCTTGGCCCAGCGCCAGCGCTCACGCGGCGGTCGACGCACCCCTGCGCACGCCCGCCACAAGGACAACGAGGGCATCGTCCCCGTGCTCGCCCGCGCCGTGCGCGAGCTCGAGTCCGCCGTGCAGAGGGGGCCGCTGGCCCCGGGACAGCGGGTCCGCTTCCAGGTCGTGGCGCTGCTGGTGCGCGAGCACCGCTCGGACGTCCGCGCCTCGACCGAGCTGACCGACGCCCAGAAGGGTGACGAGCTCAA
>CBFHCJ010000728.1:0-3347 GCA_965654005.1 uncultured Streptomyces sp.
GACGGAACTCCTGGAGCCGTGGTCTGCGGACCACCGGGACCACTGTGACCACTGTGACCACTGTGACCACCGTGTGTGGGCCCGGGCGGCGGGGGAACCGGGCGCGAGGGATCCGCACCGAAGGCGGGCGGACCGGGCGGGCGCAAGGGGTCCTGACCGAAGGGCGTCGGCCCGGACGGCTCACTGCCGAAGGGCGGACCCGGGGGAATCGGTTCGGCGGGCCGGTTCACCTGCGAGGGTCGGGAGCGCTCGTAGTCGAACGCATCGGGGCCCTGCACGGTCTGCCCGGCCTGCTGGAAGCGCATGGCCGGGTTCGTGGCCGGCGGGCGCGGTGCGGCGGGGGTGTACGAGGTCGCCGTGTTCGTCAGGAAGTTCCACCGGCACTCCTCGCAGAACGGGGCGCCGCCCTCGCGGGGCGTGCGGCACTGCGGGCAGAACTCCGGCTCGGGCTCCGGTACGGCGGACAGCGGGCGTCCCCCGAGCCGGCCGCCGGGGCCCGGAGGCGGCGGGTAGCCGTAACCGGAGGTGGGCGGTGGCGGTGGAGGCGGCGGGGGTACGGCACCGGCCATACGGTGACCGCAGACCTCGCACCAGTCGTCGGAACCCGACTGGTGTCCGTTCGGGCAGGTCGGCATGTCGGCGCGTCCCCCTCTCCTTCTCCCGGTCGCTGTGACCGGCGTGGTTCTCCAACCCCTGGGGGTCGGGCTCGCTGTTTTCGGGTCTTTCTAGGTCACTTCTTCACACGAACAGTCTTTGTGGACCGTGTTTCGAGCGTCATCTCGTCGGCCTCCGCGACCTTCGCCTTCAGTCGCACAGTACCTGTCGTGGCGTCGACCACGTCCACCACCTTCGCAAGCAGTTTCGCAGTATCCGCGTTCCCCGACACATCGGCGAGCTGAACGGCGCGGCCCAGCTTGGCCGTTGCGCCATCGAAATCGCCCGCTTTGCGTAGATCCAGACCTTGTTGAATGACCTGCGCCAGTTCGGCCTGGCCCGTGTAGTGGGCGACTTGGGGGTTGATCGACGTGGAGGCCGCCATGTCGTCGGTCCACACCGCCCGTACGAGCCCCTGTGCGCCGAGGTTCTGGGCGCTGCCTCCCCCCCTCTCGACTCCGCTCGAGCGGGAGGTGCCCCCATTCTGCGGGATCACCAGTGAGACCCGGGCGGCGAGCATTTCCTGGCCGATGTTCGCGGCCGGTACCTGGACGCACACGTGGTAGTCGCGGGACTCGTCGCCCCAGGAACCGGTCGGGTAGTCCCCGGCGCGCGGGCCGGCCTCGGTGCGGCGGTCGGTCAGCTCCTCCACTGTGGGAGCCACCTGCTTCACGAACTTGATCTCCGTGCCGACGGGCGTCCACAGCCGCAGTGAGACGTCCGCGACCTCCTTGCCCATGGCCGTCTCCATCATCTGAGTGAAGTCGGCGGCCAGCCCCGCCGGGTCGGCGACGATGTCGGCGGTGCCGAGCAGCGCGGAGGCGATCCCGGTGACCTCCTTGACCTCCCAGTCGGTGCCCACCCCACGCGCGTCACAGGTGAACCGGCCCGCACAGGAATCCAGCGCGGCCTTCAGATCCTCCGGCGACTCGTGTTCGTTGCGGCCGTCGGTGAGCAGGATGCCGTGGCGTATGGAGACGTCCGCCGAGGACAGCAGTCGGTCGGCGAGGCGCAGCCAGGTGCCGATCGCGGTGCCGCCGCCCGCGCTGAGCCGGCGCAGGGCCTGCTTGGCGTGGTCGCGGGTGGTCGCGTCGGCGACGGCGAGCCGGCCGTTGCCGGGATAGACCTCCTTGGCCACATGGGTGCCGCCGATCACCGCGAAGTGCACGCCGTCGCGCAGGGTGTCGACGGCCGCGACCGTCGCGTCGCGCGCGTTGCGCATCTTGGTCGGCGGGTAGTCCATCGACCCCGAACAGTCGACCATGATGGCCACGGCGGCGCTCGGGCCGTGCCCCGGCGAGTAGAGATGGGGCGCGGCGATCGCGCTTCCGATCGTGCCGCCGCCGGTCGCCGTCACCGTCACGATGGCGTTGACCTCGCGGCCCCCCTCCGGCAGGTACTCGTTCTGGTAGACGTCCACCGAGAACTGGGGCACGTTCGACTTCGAGAAATTGGCCATGCCTTTTCAGATCCCCCTCAAGGACCCCAGCACTGTGGGGTGATGACTGGTCGCGGACCGGTCCCCTCCGGTCCTTGGGCTGGCCCCCGCCGGCCACAAGCGCGTCCGAGGACACGCTCAGGCGGATCCTGCCCCCTGCGGCGGGGCAGGGAACGGGAGGACGGCCACTGTTACGTTGTCGTGGCCCCCGCCGTCCAGGGCATGACCCACGAGCACCTGGGCGGTGTGCAGCAGCCGCCGCTCGGCGTCGGGCGGTACCACCTCGGCCATCTCCGCGGCGGCCTCGGCGTAGTTCCACAGCCCGTCCGTGCACACCACCACTACACCCGGCCGGTCCGGCTTGAAGGAAGCGGTGTGCGGCTCCAGTTCGTACGCGTCCGCGCCGAGCCAGCCCGTGATCGCGTGGGCGCGCTCGTCGGCGTATGCCTCGGCCTCGCTCATCAGGCCCGCGGCGACCATCTGCGCTGCCCACGAGTCGTCCTCGGTGAGCCGGGCCGGAGGAGCGGCGCGGTCCACCGGGACCCAGTAGGCGCGGCTGTCGCCGACCCAGCCGACGACGAGCAGGCCGGCGGTGACGACGGCGCCGACGAGGGTGCAGGCGGGCGCGTTCTGGTGCGGGGCGTGTTCCTGGGCCGTCTCCGGCTCGGTGGCCAGCGCGTTGACGGCGTACGAGGCGGCGACGATCGCGTCGTGCATGGCCTGCTGGGGGTGCGTGCCGCGGGGCAGGGCCTCCAGCAGTGCCTCGCCCGCCGCCCGGGAGGCGGCCAGGGAGGCGTCGTCGGGGCGGGTCGCCGAGGAGACGCCGTCGCACACGATCGCTACGAGGGCGGGCGAGCCGTCGGGCAGCGCGGTGGAGGACACCGCGAACGCGTCCTCGTTGCGGTGGTGGCGCAGACCCCGGTCGCTGACCGCGGCGATTGCGGCCAACTCCTGCTCCATGTGGTCGCGTTCGCGTGGCTGGGCGTGGCCGCAGTTCTCGCAGTAGCCGTCGGTGTCCACGTTGCCCGCGCGGCAGGCCACGCAGACCTTCGTGCCGGCGGGGGGCGTCGAGGGAGCGGGGGTGCGCGGGTCGACGGGCCCCGGCGTCGGGAGGTGGTAGTCGTCGGACTCCGACGGACGGGCCAACCGTACGCCATTGACCCCTTCGTCCGCCGTGGGCAGTTGGGCACCGCCGGAGTCGGTGCCCTGGAGGTCCGTCGGCAGATGGACCGGGGAGCGCGCGTCCCGGGCACCC
>CBFHCJ010000729.1:0-3339 GCA_965654005.1 uncultured Streptomyces sp.
GGCGCGAGCTGCTCGACGGCGGCGCGGACGCGGTCACCCTGTTCGAGGGCGACCGGTTGGTCTACGGCCCGATGAGCCTCCACCCCACCTCCTGACCCACCCCCTCCTCCCGTTGAGACGTGCCCTTTTCGCCGTTGAGACGCGGAGTTTTCGCGCTCGAGACGCGGAGTTTTCGCCCGGTGGCTTCGGGCGAACGCCTTGGGCACGTTCAGCAAGGGCCGACTGAGCTAGCCCCTTGGCGACTGCTTCGCTACGTAACAGACCCGCGTCTCACCCGGGAGTTTTGCGCGTTTCAACGGTGAATCTTGCACGTCTCAACAGAGATTGGTATGGCGGTTACGATACGAATAGGTATTGGTAACACAATACGCAAGGTGGTATGGTCCGGGGATGGCTTCGAGATTGCGTCCGTTCCCGTTCGAGACACCGATCGCCCCGGACGCGCTGATCGACCGGCGGGCGGAGCTGGCGCGGCTCAGTGAGGCCGCCGCCGAGCGGGTGCACGTCCGACTCGCCGGCCCCCGCCGCTTTGGCAAGACGTCGCTGCTGCTCGCGCATGCGGCCGGCCTGCAAGGAGCGGGCTGGCGGACGGTGCACGTGGACATGTACGGCGTCACCTCGCTGGCCGAGGTCTGCGTGCGGATCGCCTCGTCGTACTCACGCCTGCGCGACAACCGGCTCAAGGCGCACCTCGACGCGCTCGGCGCCCGGCTGGGGATGTCCCTGACGCCGGCCGGACCGGGCATCACCTTCGGGCCGCGGCAGCAGGTGCCCACTCCGGAGGCCACCCAGACCGCGGCTGCCGAGCTGCTCGACCTGCCGCTGACGCTGTTCGAGAAGGACAAGATCCCGACGCTGGTGGTGTTCGACGAGTTTCAGGACCTGCTCAGCGCGGGGGCGTCGCTGGACGGGCTGCTGCGCTCGCACGTGCAGTACCACGGCGACGCGGCCGTCTACATCTACGCCGGCTCCCAGCCGTCACTGATGCGCAAGCTGTTCAGCGACCGGGAGCGCCCGTTGTACGGCCAGGCAGAACCGCTCGAGCTCGGCCCCCTCCCCGCTGACGAGGTGCTGGTCGAGCTGGCCGAACGGTTCGACGAGCTGGGGGAGGACCCGGCCGGCGCACTGTCGCCGTTGATGACCACGGCGGCCGGCCATCCGCAGCGGACCATGCTGCTCGCGCACCTCTTGCACCGCGAGATCTCAGCCCGCGCCCTCGGCTCCACGACCCTGCCCGAGGGTGATGGCGTGGAGGGAATCGCATTGGCCGACTCCGTCGTACGTCGTGCGCTGTCCATGACCAACGAGGCGCACCAGGCGGTCTGGGACGGGTTGTCCTCGGGCAAGAAGGCCGTGCTCGCGGCGTTGGCCGACGGCGACTCACCCACCGGCACCACCACCGCGCGCCGCTTCGAGACCTCGCGCGCGACCCTGCAGAGCGCACTCCGGGAACTGGGCAAGGAGGGTCAGCACGTCACACGCGAGGGCACCGGCCCGTGGCGGTACGTCGACCCGCTGCTCGCGTTGTGGGTGAAGGGGCGCGGCCGGACCTACTGAGCCGGGCTCCACCCCTCGACCGATATGTAATGTGTTGGCCATGGGTGCTCGCCGTCGGAATCTCCGATGACCGCGGCCTGGAGCGGCGAGCGGATCGCGGCTCTGTTCCGCCGGCTCGACGGCCACATCGCCGGCGCGGCGGCCCTGCGTCGAGAGGTGCACGCGGATCCGCGGTTGAGTGGCCAGGAGCACGACACCACGATGGCCCTCGCCGCTGCTCTCGAGATGTCGGTGGAGCCGCTGGACACGGGTGGGGCGGTGCTGCGGATCGGTGGTCGCGACGGTCCGGCGGTAGGCCTGCGCGCGGAGCTGGACGCCCTTCCCGTGGACGAGAAGACCAACGTCGCCTGGCGTTCCGCGAACGGCGCGATGCATGCCTGCGGTCACGACGTGCACATGGCGGCGGCCGTCGCCGTTGCCCGCACGCTGCAGGATGAGGGTGCTCCGGTGCCGCTGGTCCTCGTGCTGCAGCCGCGCGAGGAGACGTTGCCCTCGGGCGCGAAGGACGTCGCGCTGTCTCCGGAGTTCACCGGCCACGACATTCGGGCGTTCCTCGGCGTGCACGTGCAGCCGCGGTTGCGCCAAGGGCACTTCGCGGCGACACCCGGGCCGGTCAACGCGGCCGCGGACCAGTTCACGATCGACGTGAACGGCCGGCCCGGGCATGCGGCGTACCCGCACCTGACCGCCGACCCGGTGGTCACCGCCGCGGACCTGATCGGCACGCTGCAGCATCTGATCTCCCGCCAGGTCGATCCGACCAACCCGACCGTGCTCACCATCGGCTCGATCACCGGTGGGAACTCACCGAACGTCGTTCCTGCCGCGGTCCGGATGACCGGGATCCTGCGCACCTTCGACGAGCACGATCGGGTCCGGCTGCATGGCGCGATCGAGACGACGGCGAAGGCGATCGCCGAGGTCCACGGGTGCGACGCGGAGGTGGCGGTCTCGCTGGGCGCGCCGGTGCTCGTCAACGAAGCGACGCTGACCGCTGCGGCCGCGACCTGGATCGAACGCGCAGGCCTGGTGCACGCGCCGCCGCTGCGCTCGTGCGGGGCGGACGACTTCTCCTACTACTGCCCGATGTTCCCGTCGCTGATGGTCTTCGTGGGAGTGGGCTCCGGCGGTCCGGACGAGCCGGGCCTGCATCACCCGAACTTCCTGCCACCGGACGAGACAGTCGGGGAGGTCGCTCGGGCGATGCTCGCGGGCTACCTCGGCGCCTGCTCGACCGTGATCGAGCTGCCGGCGGCGGGTGAGGTGCCCGTGCCGGGGATGGGAACCTCAGCCCTTCAGTCGTGAGGTCAGCAGCTTCTTGCCCTCCTCGCCGCCCTTGCGGCTCTCGGCCTGCGCCTTGCGGAAGAAGTCCGCGAGCTCGGAGTCGCCGTCGCGCTCGGCGTCCTGGATGTACGTCTCGAGCCGCAGCGCGTTGCTGAGGCAGGCCTCAGTGAACCAGATGATGTTGTAGAGCTTGTCCTTGGTGCCGGTGACCTGGCCGGTCTCGCTGCTGTCGGTCATGTCCGTGCTCCTCTTCTCGGGCCGGTGGCAGTCGATTCGCTGCGCTGAACGTGTCGGCGGCCCGTTGCGGACCGAGCCGCGCGTACGCCGTACCCGCCCTCCCGGCAGCCATTCAGGTCAGGTACCGGAAGTTCTCGTCAGCCCGAGAACTCCACGTTTCGAGCGCGACAAATCCACGTCACGACCGCGAGAACGGCACGACTCAACGGCGAAAAGTCCACGTCTCAACGAAAGAGGGGGTGGGGTCAGGGTGGGGGGTGG
>CBFHCJ010000730.1:0-3334 GCA_965654005.1 uncultured Streptomyces sp.
TCGTTCTCCGGGTCGGTGCACTCGACGACGGTCGGGCGCACGAAGTAGCCGACCGTGTCGTCATAGGTGCCGCCCGCGACGATCGTGCAGGCCGGGTCCGCCTTGGCGCGGTCGATCGCTGCCTTGTTCTTGGCGAAGGCGCGCTCGTCGATGACAGCGCCGATGAAGTTCGACAGGTCGGTGACGTCGCCCATGGCCAGATAGTCGACCTCGGCCGCGAACTCCTCCTTGAACCGGGAGTTCCAGATCGACGCCGGGATGTACGCACGGGAGGTCGCCGAGCACTTCTGGCCCTGGTACTCGAAGGCACCGCGGGTGAGGGCGGTCTTGAGGACGGCGCGGTCCGCGCTCGGGTGCGCGACCAGGAAGTCCTTGCCGCCGGTCTCGCCGACCAGACGCGGGTAGGAGCGGTACTTCTCGATGTTGTCGCCGACCGTCTTCCACAGGTACTGGAAGGTCTTCGTCGAACCGGTGAAGTGGATGCCCGCGAGGTCGCGGTGGACCAGCGCCACCTCGGAGACCTCGACGCCGTCACCGGTCAGCAGGTTGATGACGCCCTTGGGCAGGCCCGCCTCCTCCAGCAGCCGCATCAGCAGCACGGCGGCGTGGGTCTGGGTCGGGGACGGCTTCCAGACCACCACGTTGCCCATGAGGGCGGGGGCGGTGGGCAGGTTGCCCGCGATCGCCGAGAAGTTGAACGGTGTGATCGCGTAGACGAAGCCCTCAAGGGGGCGGTGGTCGAGGCGGTTCCAGACGCCCGGGGAGTTGGCCGGGGGCTGCTCGGCCAGAATCCGGCGGGCGTAGTGGACGTTGAAGCGCCAGAAGTCGATCAGCTCGCACGGGGTGTCGATCTCGGCCTGCTGGGCGGTCTTCGACTGGCCGAGCATCGTGGAGGCGGCGATGGTCTCGCGCCAGGGGCCGGCCAGCAGCTCGGCGGCGCGCAGGATGATCGCGGCGCGGTCGTCGAAGGACATCGCGCGCCAGGCGGGCGCGGCGGCGAGAGCCGCCTCGATGGCGTCCTGGGCGTCCTGCCGGGTGGCGTTGCGGTAGGTACCGAGGACCGCCTTGTGGTTGTGCGGCTGCACGACCTGGAACGGCTCGCCGCCGCCCAGGCGCTTCTCGCCGCCGATGGTGCACGGCAGGTCGATCGGGTTCTCGGCCAGTTCCTTGAGCTTGGCCTCGAGCCGGATGCGCTCGGGCGAACCGGGGGCGTAGCCGTGCACCGGCTCGTTGACGGGGGTGGGGACCTGGGTCACAGCGTCCATCGGTTCCGTAACTCCTTCTGCGAGCGGGTGGGTGTCAGCCCTTGGTGAGGGTCGAGCGAGCGAAGAAGAGGAGGTTCGCCGGCTTCTCCGCCAGGCGGCGCATGAAGTAGCCGTACCAGTCGGTGCCGTAGGCGGTGTAGACGCGCATGCGGTGGCCCTCGGCGGCGAGGCGCAGATGCTCGTCGCTCCTGATGCCGTACAGCATCTGGAACTCGTACTCGTCGAGCTTGCGCCCGGCACGCCGGGCGCATTCCTGCGCGATGGAGATGAGCCGCGGGTCGTGGGAGCCGATCATCGGGTATCCCTCGCCCTCCATGAGGGTCTTCAGGATGCGGACGTACGCCTTGTCGATCTCGTGCCTGTCCTGGTGGGCGACCGACGCGGGCTCCTTGTACGCCCCTTTCACGATACGCACGCGGCTGCCGCTCGCGGCGAGGCGGCGGGCGTCGCCCTCGGTACGGAAGAGGTAGGCCTGGATGACACAGCCGGTCTGCGGGAAGTCCTTCCGCAGCTCGTCGTGGATGGCGAACATCGATGCGAGGGTGGTGTGGTCCTCGGCGTCCAGCGTGACGGTCGTACCGATCGCGGCGGCGGCCTCCACGACCGGGTGGACGTTGGCGAGGGCCAGCTCGTGGCCCCCGGGAAGCGCCTGCCCGAACATCGAGAGCTTGACGGACATCTCGGCCTTCGCGCCGAGGTCCAGTTCCTTGAGGCGGTCGATCAGTTCCAGGTACGCGTCGCGCGCCGCCGTGGCCTGCTCGGGGGTCGTGATGTCCTCGCCGACCACGTCCATGGTGAGCTCCAGGCCCTTGCCGGTGAGGTCCTTGATGACCGGTACGACCTCGTCGACGGTCTCGCCCGGGATGAAACGGTCGACGACCTGCCTGGTCACTGGGGCCGCCGAGATCAGACGGCGCATCCGGTCGCTGCGCGACGCGGCGAGAATCACGGGACCCAGCACGGGGCACCTCCACAGGGCCGGCAGGAGGCCGATCCCGACCATTCGGGTACGGCACGGAGAACCACCGTGAAACCTAAGGATCCCTCCGATCGTCGGCCATCGACAGCTGTCACGCATCTGTGCCCTGGATCTCAGACATCTGTATGAGATGGATGGGAAATTGCGGGAGAATGACCGTGTGGCGGACGTTTTTTTCAAGGCGGGCCGGGGCGATTACCAGGAGCTCGTGGACGAGATCTCGGAGCTGCTCGACGCCCCCGCGACCCTGGAGAACCGGGACTTCGAGCTGATCGCATTCGCCGCGTACGACAGTGAGGGCGAGTTCGACGAGGCCTCCCTCGACCCGGTCCGCACCCGCTCGATCCTCGCCCGCCGCTCCACGGCGGCGGTGCGCAAGTGGTTCGAGGGCTTCGGCATCGCACGCGCCACCGGGCCCGTACGCATTCCACCCACCCCGGAGGCGGGCGTCTACCGGGGAAGGATCTGTCTGCCGGTACGCCACCGGGGTGTCGTCCTCGGGTACGTGTGGCTGCTGGCCGACGAGCCGGGCCCGGCCGAGGCGCAGCTGTCCGCGGCGATGGAGGTCGCCGCGCGCATCGGGCCGCTGCTCGCGGACGAGGCGCGGGCGGGCGCGGACCTGATGCGCGAACTGCGGGCGGTCCTGACCGCCGAGCTCGGCCGGCGGCAGGAGATGGCCGTGGCCGAGTTGCGTACGGCGCTGGGCGCGCGGGCGGACGGCATGCACACGGTGGTGTGCGTGGCACCGTGGCCCTCGGCCGACCCGGAGGATGCCCCCACGGTCCGTACGATCCCGTCGGCGACTGCGCTGTGCACGGTGCCGTGGGGTGGGGGTACCTCCCACGCCCTCAAGGCAGTGGGGGAGGGCCGGAGCCTCGCCCTGCTGGTGCGGCTGCGCGCGGCGGACGTCCCGGCCCCGGCGCTGACGGCGGCCACGCGGCTGCTGCGCGAGGCGGATGGGGCGCTCGGCGGCGGGCGGGCCGCGGCCGGGGTGGCGTGCGCGCGCCTCGGCCTCGCGTTGTTGGGCACCGCCTGGCAGGAGGCGTCGGGGGAGGCCCGCGCGTCCGTGTAGGAGGCCAGGCTGGTGGGG
>CBFHCJ010000731.1:0-3297 GCA_965654005.1 uncultured Streptomyces sp.
AAGTCCTCGAGCAGTGGATGGAGGAGGATGATTGCGATCCCGTCCGGCTGCGGCTGTGCCACTTCGAGGAGGCGCCGGACCTGTATGCGGCACGGGTCGGCGCCCTGGCCCTGAGCGACTCGGTGCTGCCCGGGCTGACCGCGGGGAACCTGCGCGCCGAAGGCGTCGTACGGATCACCTGCTGCCGCATCACCGGGCCGGTACGGCTTGCGGGGGCGAAGCTCTCCGGGGCGTTCTTCGCCAACGGGGCGCAGCTGGGCCGCCCCGGCGAGACCCCGGAGGAGGCCGTGCTCCAGCTCAGCCACGCGGAGGTGGGCACGGACGTGTGGGCCGTCGGGCTGGTCGCCCACGGCGGGGTCCACATGAACGGGGCCACCGTGGGCGGGCAGGTGAACCTCACCGACGCGCGGCTCCACGCCCCCGAACGCACCGCCCTGCACGCAGAAGTCCTGGCCGTGGGCACCGACCTGCACGCCATGCGGCTGCACGCCCGTGGCCGGGTCAATCTCTCCGGCGCCCGTATTCCCCGCCAGCTCAACCTCGCCCATGCCCGCCTGTCCAACCCGGGCGGACAGGCCCTGCGCATCAGCAGCGGTGTCGTCGGCGAGCTGTGGCTGCGCGACGCGGCGCCCATCGAAGGTGCCGTCAATCTGCGCGGAGCCCGGCTGGACCTCCTGCACGTGCCGCCCGAGGTGTGGCCGGACCGCGTCCGGCTCGACGGGCTCAGCTATCGCATCCTGACCCCGCACCTTCCGGCCGAGCAGCGCCTGCCGCCGCTGGAACGCGACGAACTGGGCTATCTCCCCTTCCCCTACGAGCAGTTGACCACGGCGTACCGCACGGTCGGCGACGACGCGGCGGCACGCACGGTCCAGTTGGCCAAGCTCCGGCGGTACCGCCGTACCCTGCCGCGGTACGCCCGGCTGTGGGGCTATGTGCAGGACGCCGCGGTCGGTTACGGCTTCCGTCCGATACGGGCCGCCGGGTGGCTGCTGTTGCTGTTGTGTACCGGCACCCTCGCCTTCGCGCTGCACCATCCGCCCGCCCTCAAGCCGTCGGAGGCGCCCCCGTTCAACCCGCTCTTCTACACCCTCGACCTACTGCTGCCGATCGTCGACTTCGGGCAGGAGGGGGCGTTCGCACCACACAGCTGGTACCAGTGGCTGTCGTATCTGCTGATCGCCACCGGCTGGGTACTGGCGACGACGATCGCGGCGGGCGTCACACGCTCACTGAACCGGCAGTAGCCGGGGTCGGTCGGGTCCGGACCTCACGGCGCCGCACGGCCGACGGGGAGGTCCTGGTCCCGGCCGTGTAACGGTGGGCGCCCCGGCGTGTAACACGCCCGAAGCACGCTGAGCGGCATGCACACCACCTCGACGCCCACCCACTGCCCGTACTGCGCCCTGCAGTGCGGAATGAATCTCTCTCCCGCGCCGGAGGGGGGCGTCGAGGTGACAGAGCGCGCGGACTTCCCGGTGAACCGTGGCGCGCTGTGCGGCAAGGGGCGGACGGCGCCGGCACTGCTGTCGCCGGGAGTGCGGTTGACCTCCCCGTTGGTGCGCTCCGGGGGCAGCCTCGTGCCCGCCACCTGGGACGAGGCCCTGGACCGTATCGCCGAGGAGCTCTCTCGCGCGCGCGGCGAGCACGGCCCTGACGCGCTCGGGGTGTTCGGCGGGGGCGGCCTCACGAACGAGAAGGCGTACGCGCTCGGGAAGTTCGCCCGGGTGGTGCTGGGCACCTCGCAGATCGACTACAACGGGCGGTTCTGCATGTCGTCGGCCGCGGCGGCGGGCGTGAAGGCGTTCGGGCTCGACCGCGGGCTGCCGTTCCCGCTGGAGGACATCCCGAAGACCGGCTGTGTGATCCTCGTCGGCTCGAACCTCGCGGAGACGATGCCGCCGGCCCTGCGTTACTTCAACGAACTGCGCGAGAACGGCGGCACGTTGATCGTCGTCGACCCGCGTCGCACGCGGACCGCCGAGCAGGCGGACCTGCATCTGGCACCGCGGCCCGGCACGGACCTGGCGCTGGCGCTCGGCCTTCTGCACCTGATCGTCGCCGAGGGGCGCACCGACGAGGCGTACATCCAGGAGCGCACGAGCGGCTGGGAGGAGGCTCGGGCGGCGGCGATGGCGTACTGGCCGGAGTACGTGGAGCGGATCACCGGGGTTTCCGTTCCCGAACTCCGGGAGGCGGTACGGCTGTTCTGCGCGCCCGAGACCGCGATGGTGCTGACCGCGCGCGGGCCCGAGCAGCAGGCCAAGGGCACGGACACCGTGGGCGCGTGGATCAACCTGTGCCTGGCGACCGGCCGAGCGGGCCGCCCGCTGTCCGGCTACGGCTGCCTGACCGGCCAGGGCAACGGACAGGGCGGACGCGAACACGGCCAGAAGGCCGACCAGTTGCCCGGCTATCGCAAACTGACCGATCCGGCGGCGCGGCGGCATGTGGCGCAGGTGTGGGGCGTGGACCCCGACACGCTGCCGGGTCCGGGCCGCAGCGCCTACGAGCTCCTCGACGCGCTGGGCACGGACATCCGCACGCTGCTGCTGATGGGCTCCAACCCGGTGGTGTCGGCCCCGCGCGCCGCGCACATCGAGGAGCGGCTGCGCTCGCTGGACTTCCTGGCGGTGTGCGACGTGGTCCTCTCGGAGACGGCTGAGCTGGCCGACGTGGTGCTGCCGGTCACGCAGTGGGCGGAGGAGACGGGCACGACGACCAACCTGGAGGGCCGGGTCCTGCTGCGCCGCCGCGCGCTGACCCCGCCGCCTCAGGTCCGCAGCGACCTGGAGGTCCTGCACGGACTGGCCGCCCGCCTGGGCGTGGAGAAGGGCTTCCCCACGGAGGCGGAGGAGGTCTTCGACGAACTCCGCCGCGCCAGCGCGGGCGGCCCGGCGGACTACTCGGGGATCACCTACCGCAGGCTGGCGGAGGAGAACGGGGTGTTCTGGCCGTGTCCGGCGCCCGCCGACGCGGAGCAGTGCGAGGACGCCTCACTCGACGTCCTCCCTCAGAACCCGGCGCACGACGCATCGCCGGTGGACGTCCACCCGGGCACCCCCCGCCTTTTCCTGGACCGTTTCGCCACCGAGGACGGGCGGGCGCGGTTCGTCGCGGTGTCGTACCGGAGCATCGCCGAGGAACCCGACGACATGTATCCGGTGCTGCTGACCACCGGGCGGGTCGTATCGCAGTACCAGTCCGGGGCGCAGACACGGCGTGTCGAGGAGCTGAACGCCGCCGCGCCCGGACCGTACGTGGAGATGCACCCGCGGCTGGCGGAGCGGCTCGGCG
>CBFHCJ010000732.1:0-3287 GCA_965654005.1 uncultured Streptomyces sp.
CCGCGTCCCCCGGTGGGTCTCCGCCGAGCTGCTGTCCGGCGAGAAGACCGCCATGCTCACGAACATCGCCGTGAGGAAAAGCGCCGCCGCCGCGACCAGCCCCACCGCGCCCGGCCGCCGGGCGACGAACGCGCGCAGCGACGACCGCTCGCGCCGGCCACCGACCGAGGCGCGCTCGCGGTGGCTCCCCGTGGACGTGGGTTCCCGGTGCGCCGCCGACTGCGGGTGGTCGCGGTGCCCGCCCGTCGGCGGTCGCCGGCGTTGGGCCGCCCGGTGGCCCGTGGCCGCGGACGCGGACGGCAGTCTGTACGTCGTCCCCGGGCCCGTGTCCGTGCGGGGGAACACCGGCGGTTCCGGGGCCGCCATGGGTGCCTGACGCGGCGGCGGGGCCGCGGCCGGTGCGCGGCGCGGCTCGGGGGCCGCGGCCGGGAGCGGTTCGGGGCGGCCCCGCCAGGCGCCGGAGGCGAACCAGTCGGCGGCCTGCCGTGCCGTGGGCCGGTCCTCGAGCCGCTTGGCGAGCAGGCCGAGCAGGTAGTTCTCGAAGGCGGGCGGCAGGGCCACGCCCCGCTCGCGCGGCGGTACCGGAGGCGTGTCGAGGTGGTGGTGAAGGATTCCGATCGCCGTCTCGGCCCGGAACGGCGGCTGCCCGGTGAGGAGTTGGTAGAGCACGCAGCCGAGTGAGTACATGTCGCTGGCCGGTCCGGCGGGCTTGCCCAGGGCGCGCTCGGGGGCGATGTACAGGCTCGTTCCGACGATCTGCCCGGTCGCCGTGAGCGCGCCCGACGGGTCGTCCATGAAGCGGGCGATGCCGAAGTCGCCGATCTTCACCGCGCCGCCCGCGTCGAGGAGCAGGTTGCCGGGCTTGATGTCCCGGTGCACGATGCCCTGTTCGTGCGCCACGGCGAGTCCGGCCGCCGCCTGTGCGGCGATGTGCGCGACCCGGTCGACGGGCAGCGGTCCGCCCTCGGAGAGCACCTGGGCGAGGCTGTCACCCTCCACGAACTCCATCACCAGGAACAGCCGTCCCTCGTGCTCCCCGAAGTCGAGGACGCCGACCACATGGGGGTGGTGGAGCCGTCCCGCGGTCTGCGCCTCCAGACGGAACCGGGAGTTGGCGGTCGGATCGGCGTTCCGGTCGAGCAGGACCTTGACGGCGACGGGACGGCCGAGCATCTGGTCGTACGCCCGCCAGACCTCTCCCATCGCGCCACGCCCGATGGTGGTGTTCAGCTCGTACCGGCCCGCGATCAGCACCTGTTGTTTCATCCTCATGCCGTGAGACGACTGCCTGCGAGACTGCCTGAGACGACTGCCCTGACACGGCTGTCCTGGGACGAACGCCCTGGGACGAACGCCCTGAGACGCATGTCGTGCGACGACTCGACCGCCACCGGCCCATGACTCCGCCGGGGCGGGTGACGGTGTGGGGGTGCCGCAGCGGGTCACAGCCTACTGGCATGCGCGTCGAATTCGATCACGGTCTCCCCCAGGTGGTGGCCGAAGGTGGTGATCCGGCCGCGTGATCCTCGCGCGTCCGACACTCCTGTCCCGACACCCTCCGGTTCACCGTGGCCGCGGCGGTCGAGGCCGAGCCGGTACCTGTGTGCGGCGACGCCCTCCTCTGCGGGCCCGACCGGTCCGGCATGAGCGGGGCAGCGATCCATGAGTCATACTCGTTTTGTGCCTCGACCGAGGCCATTGACTCACCGTGTGTATATTGACTCACCTTGTGTGTGAGGAATGCGGAGTCCCGCACATTCGAATACCCAGGCCCAGTCCCTGAGGGGGACATCATGGCTGTGGAAATTCCGCCCCTGATAAAACCCTCCCGGCTCAGGCGCCGAGGAGGCCTGTTCGGTGAATGCCTCGCCGAATTCCTCGGGACGTTCGTCCTCATCTCCTTCGGATGCGGGGCGGTGGCCACAGCGGTCGCCGCACTGCCGGGATCAGGCCGTACCGCAGGACCCACCACGATCTTCCTCGCAGCCGGCGACTGGCTCCTCATCACCTGGGGCTGGGCCATGGCCGTCACCTTCGGTATTTACGTCGCCGGCGGCGTCAGCGGCGCACACATCAATCCGGCGGTGACGCTCGCCTTCGCGGTGCGCCGCAAATTCTCCTGGCTCAAAGTCGTCCCGTACTGGATTTCGCAGCTGGCCGGTGCGTTCGTCGGGGCCGCGCTCGTGTACGGCGTCTACCACGATGCGATCGACACCTTCGACAACGCCATGAGGGGCCCGAAGACGAACGGGCACACCCTCGCGACCTTCTCGATCTTCGGAACGTTTCCCGCGCCGTACTTCCACGGCGGCACCTGGGGCCCGCTCGTGGACCAGATCGTCGGCACGGCCTTCCTCGTCATGTTCATCGTGGCGGTCATCGACCTGCGCAACACGGCCGTGAAGGCCAACCTCGCGCCACTGGTGATCGGTTTCGTGGTCGCCGCCGTCGGCATGTCGTACGGTGCCAACGCCGGCTACGCCATCAACCCGGCCAGGGACTTCGGCCCCCGCCTGTTCACCTGGTTGGCGGGGTGGCAGGACCTTGCGATGCCCGGCACGCTCGCCGGCTCCTTCAGCGACTACTTCTGGATCCCGATCGTCGGCCCTCTCGTCGGAGGCGTGATCGGGGTGCTCGTCTACGACCTGTTCATCGGCGACGTCCTGCACGTTCGGGCGCTGAAGGGCGA
The DNA here is from genome assembly GCA_965654005.1 of uncultured Streptomyces sp. GTDB lineage: Bacteria > Actinomycetota > Actinomycetes > Streptomycetales > Streptomycetaceae > Streptomyces. The sequence goes on from CBFHCJ010000732.1 coordinate 2,690, forward strand.
GGCTCCCGAGCCCGGCCGGACCCGGCCGTGACGACCGCGGACGAGGAGTGACCGACGGGGGCGCGTCAGGTAGGTGACGCGCCCCCGGTCCTCGGTCCCCGGTTCTCGGTCCCCGGTTCTCGGTGCCGCCCCCGGGATCGCCCGGTTGGGGCACGTGGGGGCCCGAAGCCCGGGGCCGGGGCGGTAGGGAGTCGTACGACTGTCTTCGGCGGGCGGGCGGGATCAGCTCAGGCAGACCACGAGCAGGCAGACCTCCGACGGCGAGGTCGCGGCGGGCGCCGGGCTCGCCTGCGACGTTCCGGAGCCGGTGCCTTGTGTGGCCGTGGCCGTGGGCGTGGACGTCGGGTGCGCCGCCGCGCCGGTGCTGTGGGAGACCGTCCCGCCGGAGGCCGGGGAGACGATCTGCCGCTGCGGTGCCGCCGTCGCCGTCGAATGTGTCGGCGGGGGCGGGGCCGCGGCGTCCGGCCGAGTGCTTACCGGCGTGGTGCGGGGCGCGGGAACGGCGTACTGCCCGCGCTGGGGGTCGGTCGCGGGCGCCTGCGCTGGGGGAGTGGTCGAGGACCGGTGGGTGTCGGGCTGCGCCGACACCGGGCGGGTG
>CBFHCJ010000733.1:0-3247 GCA_965654005.1 uncultured Streptomyces sp.
GAGGACATCGTCGCCATCACCGCCGCGATGCTCCATCCGGTGGGCCTGAAGAAGTTCGCGGACGCCTTCCCGAACCGCATCTACGACGTCGGCATCGCCGAGCAGCACGGCGCGGTCTCCGCGGCCGGCCTCGCCACCGGCGGGCTGCATCCCGTCTTCGCGGTGTACGCGACCTTCCTCAACCGCGCCTTCGACCAGGTCCTCATGGACGTCGCCCTGCACAAGTGCGGTGTGACCTTCGTGCTCGACCGGGCGGGCGTGACCGGTGACGACGGCGCCTCGCACAACGGCATGTGGGACATGTCGATGCTCCAGGTCGTGCCGGGCCTCAGGATCGCCGCCCCGCGCGACGCCGAACAACTGCGCGCCCAGCTGCGCGAGGCCGTCGACGTCGACGACGCGCCGACCGTGCTGCGTTACTCCAAGGGCGTCGTCGGACCGGCCGTCCCCGCGGTGGCCACGGTCGGCGACATGGACGTCCTGCGCAAGGCCGACGCCCCCGCACCCGATGTGCTGCTGGTCTCCGTCGGCGCGCTCGCGCCCATGTGCCTGGAGATCGCCGGGCTCCTCGACAAGCAGGGCATCTCCACCACCGTCGTGGACCCCCGCTGGGTCAAGCCCGTCGACGAGGCGCTCGCCCCGCTGGCCGTGCGGCACCGCGTGGTCGTCACCGTCGAGGACAACTCGCGTGTCGGCGGCGTCGGTTCGGCGATCGCCCAGGCCCTGCGCGACGCGGGCGTCGACGTCCCGCTGCGCGACTTCGGCATCCCGCAGCGCTTCCTCGACCACGCCTCCCGCAAGGAGGTCATGGCGGAGATCGGCCTGACCGCGCCGGACATCGCCCGCCAGGTCACCGGGCTCGTCGCCAAGCTCGACGGCGGCCGGTTCGACCGTAGGAGTGCCACGCGGGCCGTGGACTCGGTGGAGAGCGCGCGCGACTGACACGATCGACAGATCGATCGAGAGATCCCTTTGGGCCGGTTCCACCATCTTTTACGGTGGTGAAACCGGCCCATTTGCGTGAATCCGCCCATGCTGGGGCATACGCACTGCGCCCCCTCTTGATCATGTCCGGGACGACAAGCGTGGGAGGTACGCCGTGAGCAGCACCCTCTTCCGGACGAAGAACGTCGAGCAGTCGATCCTGGACACCGAGGAACCCGAGCACGCGCTCAAGAAGACCCTCTCCGCGCTGGATCTGACCGTGTTCGGCGTCGGTGTCATCATCGGCACCGGCATCTTCGTACTGACCGGCAAGGTCGCCAAGGACAACGCGGGCCCCTCCGTCTCCCTGGCCTTCGTGGCGTCCGGTGTCGTCTGCGCGCTCGCCGCGCTCTGCTACGCGGAGTTCGCCTCGACGGTCCCGGTCGCGGGATCCGCGTACACGTTCTCGTACGCCACTCTCGGCGAGTTGCCCGCCTGGATCATCGGCTGGGACCTGGTCCTGGAGTTCACGCTGGGCACGGCGGTGGTGGCCGTCGGCTGGTCGGGGTACGTCCGCTCACTGCTGGACAACGCGGGCTGGCACCTGCCCGGCTACCTCAGCGGCCGGGAAGGGGCGCACGGATTCGGCTTCGACATCCTCGCCGCCGCGCTGGTCCTGCTGCTCACCGCCATCCTCGTCATCGGTGTGAAGCTCTCGGCCCGGGTCACCCAGGTCGTCGTCGCCATCAAGGTGACCGTGGTGCTGATCGTGATCATCGCGGGTGCCTTCTTCATCAGCGGCGCCAACTACGAGCCGTTCATCCCGGAGGAGCAGGCGGTGCCGGCGGGCGGCACCCTCAAGGCCCCGCTCGTCCAGCTGATGTTCGGTTGGGCGCCGTCCAACTTCGGCGTGATGGGTATCTTCACCGCCGCGTCCGTCGTCTTCTTCGCCTTCATCGGTTTCGACGTTGTGGCCACGACGGCAGAGGAGACCAGGAACCCGCAGCGCGACATGCCACGCGGCATCCTCGGCTCCCTGTTCATCTGCACCGCGCTGTATGTGGCGGTGTCGACCGTCGTCACGGGAATGCAGCACTACACCAGGCTGTCCGTGGACGCCCCGCTCGCCGAGGCCTTCAAGTCCGCCGGGCACCCCTGGTACGCGGGCGTGATCGACTTCGGCGCCGCCGTCGGCCTGACGACCGTCTGCATGATCCTGCTGCTCGGCCAGACCCGGGTCTTCTTCGCGATGAGCCGCGACGGGCTGCTGCCCCGCTTCTTCTCCCGTGTCCATCCGCGGTTCAGGACCCCGCACCGGCCGACCATCCTGCTCGGCGTGGTCATCGCCGTCATCGCGGGCTTCACCAGCCTCAGCGAACTCGCCGAACTGGTGAACATCGGCACCCTGTTCGCCTTCGTCGTGGTCGCGATCGGTGTGGTCGTTCTCCGCAACACCCGTCCCGATCTGCACCGCGCCTTCCGAACCCCGTTCGTTCCGGTGGTGCCGATCCTGTCCGTGTGCGCCTCGCTGTGGCTGATGCTGAACCTGCCCGCCGAGACATGGATCCGGTTCGGAACCTGGCTGATCGTCGGCTTCTTCGTGTACTTCCTCTACGGCCGTGCGCACAGCCGCGTGGGCCGGCACGAGGAGACCACGGTCGGCGAGGTGATGGGGCCGCCGGGCGACGACACCCCGTGACGCCCCCTCAGGGGCGGTCCGCGGGCGGTTCCCGGTCGCGTACCGTGCGCGGGCCCGTGACCTCGGCGCCCTGTTCCGCCACCCGGCGCCGCAGTTCGCGGTCCGCCGTGACCACGAGGACCGGACGGTCTCCGGCCTCGGCGACCAGTTCGACGATACGGTCGTCACCGCTGCCGGTCGCCGCGTGCACCTGTACGCCGGGCACGGACTCCACCCCGCGGGCCGCGCCCTCGACCACGAGCACCAGCTCCAGCGGCGCGGGGTGGCCGGGCAGCCCCTCCTCGGCGAACCGCACGAGCCGGTCCCGCAGCCGTTCGGCGGCGCCCGACCGGTCCCGCCACCAGCCGTCGGGCACCGACCCGACGACGTTCGCGGCGTCGACGATCACGAGCAGAGGGGTGTCCTGGTCCATGGGCTCAGGGTCGCACGCCCGCGGGGCCCGCCCGCGCCACCGGCGCCGGGCTCCGCCCGCCGCGCGGTGGCCGTGTGCTCAGCCGTCGTACGCCCACCGCGCGCTCACGGTGTCGACCGCGGCGACCGCCTGCCGGATCCGCTCGTCGTGGGGGGGGGTGGGGCGGCGGCGCGCGGGGTGGAGGGGCGGCCCGGGGGGGGGGGGGGGGGGTG
>CBFHCJ010000734.1:0-3239 GCA_965654005.1 uncultured Streptomyces sp.
GGCCGGTGGCAGGCCCGCGGCGGTCGGCGACCGGCCAGGCGGTGCCCACCTCGCCGACCACACGCCGGTCTGCCCGGGCCCCGTCTCCCCCGGCATCGGCCACGCGCCCCTCAGTACCCTCAGTACCCTCAGTACCCTCAGCCCCTCCCGCCCCGTCCTCCGGGTCCTCCGCCTCCAGCAACTGCACCGCATGGCGCCCGAGCTGGGCGACCAGGGCGCCCGGCAGCCACGGGTCACGGGTGCGGCCGCCCGCGAGTGTGTCCTCGGCGCCGGTCCGTTCCAGGATCTCGGCCGGTGTGGGCCGGGCGGCCGGGTCCTTGCTCAGACAGTCCCGCACGAGATCGGCGAGCCTCTCGGGCATGCCCTCCAGTTCGGGGTCCTCCTGCGCGATGCAAAACATCAGCGCGTGCACCCCGCTGTCGGACGTGCCGAAGGGAAGGACGCCCGTGGCGGCGTACGCGAGCACGGACCCCAGGCAGAAGACGTCGCACGCGGGTGTGACGCGGTCGCCGCGCACCTGCTCGGGTGCCATGAACCCGGGCGACCCGACGAGCGCCCCGGCACGGGTGAGCCCGCCCCCGGTGAGGGTCTCCAGGGCGCGGGCGATACCGAAGTCGATGACCCGCGGCCCGTCGATGGTGATCAGCACGTTGGAGGGTTTGAGGTCGCGGTGGATGAGCCCGGCGGCGTGGATGTCCTGGAGGGCGTGGGCGAGCCCGGCGGCCAGGACGCGGACGGACCGCTCCGGCAGGGCACCGTGGTCCTGCGAGACGACCGTCTGGAGGGTGGGCCCGGCGACGTACCCGGTGGCGACCCACGGGATTCCGGCCTCGGTGTCGGCGTCGAGGACGGGCGCGGTCCAGTACCCGCCGACCCGCCGCGCGGCCTGCACCTCCTGCCGGAAGCGGGCCCGGAACTCCTCCTGCTCGGCCAGCTCCCGCCGGACGAGTTTCACGGCGACGGTACGGCCCCGGTCGGACCGGGCCAGATACACGTTCCCCATGCCGCCGGCCCCGAGCCGCGCGAGCAGCCGATAAACACCGATGCTCCCCCGGAGCCTAAAGCCCGGGGGGACCCCCAGCGGATCCCCGGCCCCCAGCTTCTCCATCGCCGCGTCACCTACCCCCCTGTGTGTGCGACAGCCAGAGAATAGTGCCGCCGTACGAGGAGTCGGTCAGAGCGGTGCCCACGGTTCCCCACGGTTCCGTAACAGGTCCGCCGCCCTCCCCTCGCGTCCCTTCGAGAACTGCCCGGCACCCGACAACCTGTCGCGGAAAGCCCCCGCCCCCAGACAGGACGCCCATGTCAGCTCTGCATCCCGGACACCTACGCTCTGGTGTATGACCCCTCAGACCGACCCTCAGGCCGGCGCTGCCGTCAAGGCCGCTGACCGTGCGCACGTCTTCCACTCCTGGTCAGCGCAGGAGCTCATCGACCCGCTCGCCGTCGCCGGTGCGGAGGGGTCGTACTTCTGGGACTACGACGGCAACCGCTACCTCGACTTCACCAGCGGCCTGGTCTACACCAACATCGGCTACCAGCATCCGAAGGTCGTCGCCGCGATACAGGAGCAGGCCGCCACCCTGACCACGTTCGCGCCCGCCTTCGCCATCGAGTCCCGGTCGGAGGCGGCCCGGCTGATAGCCCAGCGCACCCCTGGCGACCTAGACAAGATCATCTTCACAAAAGGCGGCGCCGACGCGGTGGAGCACGCCGTGCGCATGGCCCGGATCCATACCGGCCGCCCCAAGGTGCTGTCCGCGTACCGCTCCTACCACGGCGGCACCCAGCAGGCCGTGAACATCACCGGCGACCCGCGGCGCTGGGCCTCCGACAGCGGCTCGGCGGGCGTGGTGCACTTCTGGACGCCGTACCTGTACCGTTCGCGCTTCTACGCCGAGACCGAGCAGCAGGAGTGCGAGCGGGCACTGGAGCACCTGGAGACGACCATCGCCTTCGAGGGGCCCGGGACGATCGCCGCGATCATCCTGGAGACCGTCCCCGGGACCGCCGGGATCATGGTCCCGCCGCGCGGCTACCTCACAAGCGTCCGCGACCTGTGCGACAAGTACGGGATCGTCTTCGTCCTCGACGAGGTGATGGCCGGGTTCGGCCGCACCGGCGAGTGGTTCGCGGCGGACCTCTTCGAGGTGACCCCCGACCTGATGACCTTCGCCAAGGGCGTGAACTCCGGCTATGTGCCGCTCGGCGGCGTCGCCATCTCCGGGAAGATCGCGGAGACCTTCGGTAAGCGGCCCTACCCGGGCGGTCTGACGTACTCCGGGCACCCGCTGGCCTGCGCCGCCGCCGTCGCCACGATCAATGTGATGGCCGAGGAGGGCGTCGTCGCGAATGCCGCGGTCGTCGGCGCGCAGATCATCGAGCCGGGGCTGCGCGCGCTGGCCGAGCGGCACCCGTCGGTGGGCGAGGTGCGCGGCGTGGGCATGTTCTGGGCTCTGGAGCTGGTGAAGAACCGCGAGACCCGGGAGCCGCTCGTGCCGTACAACGCGGCCGGTGAGGCGAACGCGCCGATGGCCGCGTTCGGCGCTGCCGCGAAGGCGAACGGCCTGTGGCCCTTCATCAACATGAACCGCACCCACGTGGTCCCGCCCTGCAACATCACCGAGGCCGAGGCGAAGGAGGGCCTCGCGGCCCTCGACGCGGCGCTGTCGGTGGCGGACGAGTACACAACGTGAGCATCCGGCCCGGCACTGGGACGTAGTACCGGGCCGGAGTCCATGAATCGATACGGAGCGTGAGTGCGGCCGGACGCGTACACGGTCCGAACCGCATCTGCCCCCCGACATGTGCGGCGCTCCGGTAACCCCCACCGCGTAAGGTGACGTGCTCGAAAGAAAGAAGACGAACACGTGCCCGTACGCGGATGGGGGACCGAGACTCGATGCCCGGCAATGGCGCCGTTACCCGTAGCACCCTGCGGCAGCAGATCGCGGACGCGCTCCGCGACGAGGTGCTGGCCGGCCGGCTGCAGCCGGGGCAGGAGTTCACGGTGAAGGAGATCGCCGAGCAGTACGGCGTCTCCGCTACGCCCGTCCGCGAGGCCCTGGTCGACCTGTCGGCCCAGGGTCTCCTGGACGCCGTGCAGCATCGGGGCTTCGAGGTCCGCGCGTACTCCCTCGACGACTACCGCGGCATGATCGAGGCCCGCAGCCTCCTCACCGACGGGATATTCCACCGCCTCGTCGACGGCGAGCGGAAGGCCGCCGCCAAGGACCCCC
>CBFHCJ010000735.1:0-3238 GCA_965654005.1 uncultured Streptomyces sp.
ACTGGAGTGCGCAGGCGGCCTGCCGCACTACCGATCCGGATGAACTGTTCGTTCAAGGAGCAGCGCAGAACAGGGCCAAGGCAGTGTGCACCGGATGCCCGGTACGCACGGAGTGCCTGGCCGATGCGCTGGACAACCGCGTCGAGTTCGGCGTGTGGGGTGGCATGACGGAGCGGGAGCGCCGCGCACTGCTGCGCAGGCGACCGACCGTCACCTCGTGGCGTCGCCTGCTGGAGACCGCGCGTACGGAGTACGAGCGGGGAGCGGGTCTGCTGCCCCTCGACGAGGAAGAGGTGTTCGAGAACTACGCGGCGGTGAGCTGAGGGCGGTCACCACTGTCAGGCGCGGTCGTCCACCACTACCGTCGGGCGCGATCGTCTCGTGGAGTGTCCGAGTGGCTTTGGTGGTCCTTGGCAGGTCCTTGGTGGGCTCCTTGGTAAGTGTCTGGCGCTGGGTCGTTCGGGCAGTCTGACCGGGCCGTCAGGGCATCGGGGCAGGCCCGGGCCAGACCTGGGGCGGGCCCGCGGCTCTGTGGTGCGTGCCCGGACTCCTGTGCGGCCTCATGCGGCCCCTGTGTTCGTGCGCACCTCCGTGTCGCGCCCTCGTCGCCTTGGACCGACGCCCCGGCCCGTGGGCGCCCGGTGGCGATCGATCGGTGGGCCGGATGTGAGTCGCGGCCCGGGTGGTGCCACCATGCCTCCACCGGGGCCCCAACGGGTGCGCTCTGCGTATGCGCCTTGGGCTATTCGGCACCCCTCGGGCTATTCGGCGTGCTCCGGCCGGTTGGCCGCGAGTCGGTCCCCGATGTCTCGTAGCCCCGCGAGGTCGTGGACGTCGCCGGGCAGCGCGGCCACTTCCGCCACGGCCACCTCGGGGTGGAGCGCGGTGAAACGGTCACGCGTGCGCTGCTCGCGGGTGAGCAGTTGCATACGTTCGGCATGCAGCCTCAACAGGCCCGCGGTGAGTTGCTCGACGCTCCGGTTTTTGTCCGTGGCGGCGGGGGAGCCTACGTCGGGGATAGGCGCGTCGGATGGAGGAGTTTCTGAACTGCCGTACGTGTCGGGAGAGTTACGAAGTCCAGCTTTCCCTCCCTCCTGATCCACAATGCGAGGCTCTTCAAGATTTTCCGCGGCGGGCGGATCGGCGGCGAGGTCGAGGTTCTCCGCGGCTGCGAGTGCCCGCTCGGCCGACAGCTGGGCGGCACCGCTGTCATGCACCCGGTTGAGCACCAGACCGGCGAGCGGCATGTCCTCGGCGGCCAGGCGTTCCACGAAGTACGCGGCCTCACGCAGGGCGTCCCGCTCCGGGGCCGCCACCACCAGGAACGCCGTACCGGGCGCCTGCAACAGCTTGTACGTGGCGTCCGCGCGCGTGCGGAACCCGCCGAACATGGTGTCCATGGCGGCCACGAATGTCTGGACGTCCTTCAGGAGCTGACCTCCGAGCAGCTTCCCCAGGGCGCCCGTCATCATCGACATCCCGACGTTCAGGAACTTCATCCCCGCCCGGCCGCCCATCTTCGCCGGGGCCATCAGGACCCGGATCAGCTTGCCGTCCAGGAAGGATCCGAGGCGCTTGGGGGCGTCCAGGAAGTCCAGCGCCGAGCGTGAGGGCGGCGTGTCGACGACGATGAGGTCCCACTGGTCCCGCGCGCGCAGCTGCCCCAGCTTTTCCATCGCCATGTACTCCTGCGTGCCCGCGAAGCCCGCCGAGAGCGACTGGTAGAAGGGGTTGCTCAGAATGGCGGCCGCCCGCTCGGGGTCCGCGTGCGCCTCGACGATCTCGTCGAAGGTGCGCTTCATGTCGAGCATCATGGCGTGCAGTTCGCCGCCCGCGGCGTCCTCGACGCCCTTCACCCGCCGGGGAGTGTTGTCGAGCGCGTCGATGCCCATCGACTGGGCGAGCCGGCGGGCCGGGTCGATGGTGAGCACGACCACCTTGCGACCGCGCTCGGCGGCGCGCAGCCCCAGGGCCGCCGCGGTGGTCGTCTTGCCGACACCTCCGGAGCCGCAGCACACGACGATGCGGGTCTTCGGGTCGTCGAGGAGAAGGTCGACCTCCAGGACGGGGACGTGCTTCAACGAGCGTGTGGGCCCCGTGTCCTGATGGTGTGCCGCATCGGGTGCGGAGGCCGTGTCGTCGTGCGTGGGGGCCGGGTCCGAGCTCATGAGATCCCTTGCTGACGCAGTTCCGTGGCCAGTTCGTACAGGCCCGCCAGGTCCATTCCCTCTGTGAGCAGCGGCAGTTCGTGCAGCGGCAGGCCCAGCTCCGTGAGCACGACGCGTTGCTCCCGCTCCAGGGCGAACCGCTCCGCGTACTCGTCGGCCTGCTGCAGCAGCGGGTCCACCAGCCGCTCCGCGAGCCCGCCGCGGCGCGCACCGCCGAGCCCGGCGCCCGACAGGGACTTGGCGATGGCCGTCCGCGGCACGTCGTGCGCGAGCTCCAGCTCCACCTGGTCCAGCACCGCGGGCCGCACCATGTTCACGATGATCCGGCCCACCGGCAGCTTCGCGGCGCGCAGTTCGGTGATCCCGTCCGCGGTCTCCTGGACGGGCATCTCCTCGAGGAGCGTCACCAGGTGCACGGCCGTCTCGGGGGACTTCAGCACCCGCATCACCGCCTGGGCCTGATTGTGTATAGGGCCGATCTTCGCCAGGCCCGCCACCTCGTCGTTCACGTTCAGGAAGCGGGTGATGCGTCCGGTGGGCGGCGCGTCCATCACCACGTAGTCGTACGTGAACCGACCGTTCCTGTCCTTCCTGCGGACGGCCTCGCACGCCTTGCCCGTCAGAAGCACGTCCCTGAGGCCGGGCGCGATGGTGGTGGCGAAGTCGATGGCGCCGAGCTTCTTCAGGGCCCGTCCGGCACTGCCCAGTTTGTAGAACATCTGGAGGTAGTCCAGCAGGGCCAGCTCCGGGTCGATCGCCAGTGCGTAGACCTCGCCGCCGCCCGAGGCGACGGCGATCTTCCGCTCCTCGTACGGCAGCGCCTCCGTCTCGAAGAGCTGTGCGATGCCCTGTCTTCCCTCGACCTCCACCAGAAGAGTGCGTTTGCCCTCCGTCGCGAGGGCGAGCGCGAGTGCCGCGGCGACCGTGGTCTTTCCGGTCCCGCCCTTGCCGCTGACGACCTGGAGCCTGCTCACGTCTTCGAGCCTAACCAGTCCGAGCACGGGCTACGCGGGAGGCTGTGGACAACCGCCCCGCAGTCGGCCGCTCGCGGCCACCGGACCGGCGGCCGC
>CBFHCJ010000736.1:0-3235 GCA_965654005.1 uncultured Streptomyces sp.
GGCCGGTCAGGTTGTTCGCCATGGAGTTGACGCTGTCCGTGAGGTCCTTCCAGGTGCCCGCCACATGCGGCACCCGGGCCTGGCCGCCGAGAATGCCGTCGGTGCCCACCTCGGAGGCCACCCGGGTCACCTCGTCTGCGAACGCGGACAGGGTGTCGACCATGGTGTTGATGACCCCGGCGAGGGCGGCTACCTCCCCCTTGGCCTCGACGACGATCCGCTGGGAGAGGTCGCCCCGGGCAACGGCGGTGGCCACCTGCGCGATGGAGCGCACCTGGCCGGTGAGGTTGTACGCCATCACATTGACGTTGTCGGTGAGGTCCTTCCAGGTGCCGGAGACCCCGCGGACGGTGGCCTGGCCGCCGAGGTTGCCCTCGATGCCCACCTCGCGAGCCACCCGGGTCACCTCGTCGGCGAACGCCGACAGCTGGTCGACCATCGTGTTGATGGTCTCCTTGAGCTCCAGGATCTCCCCGCGAGCGTCCACGGTGATCTTCTGGGAGAGGTCGCCGCAGGCCACGGCGGTGGCCACCTGCGCGATGTTCCGCACCTGAGTGGTGAGGTTCCCCGCCATGGCGTTCACCGAGTCGGTGAGGTCCTTCCACGACCCCGACACGTCCGGCACCTGGGCCTGCCCGCCGAGGCGGCCCTCGCTGCCGACCTCGCGGGCCACCCGGGTCACCTCGGAGGTGAACCGTGACAGCTGGTCCAGCATGCCGTTGAAGACGGTGGCGATCTCACCGAGCAGCCCGCCGCCGTCTTCGGGGATCCGGGTGCGGAAATCGCCGTCCCGGACCGCGGTGAGACCGGCGAGCAGACGGCGCAACCCGGTCTCGTCCATCTGGCAGGCCGCGCTCGTGGGTCCGTCCCGCGTGGCCGCTTCGGAAGCCTCAGCCATCTCCGCTCCCGCCGTACTGATCCGGCACCGGCCGACCGGCCGGAAGGCTGCCTGGAGGCTGCGGCCCTAGGCACGCCCGGGGACTGCCCGGCGGTCGGCCCATCGTCTCCAGTGTGCCGCCGACGAGGCATGGCGGACAGCGCACGCCCGAAGTGCCACCGTGGCCACGCGGCAGGGTGTGTCGATGTCGGTGTCGCTGTCGCTGTCGCTGTCGCTGTCGCTGTCGGGGAGCGTGGGCTCAGCGCTGTGGCGACGCCATGCGCTGGCGTACCGCCTCGTATGTGAAGAGGGCGGCGGACACCGCGACGTTGAGGGAGTCCACCTGGCCGAACATCGGGATCTTGGCCTTGGTGTGGCTGCCGGCGAGCCACTGGTCCGACAGGCCGTACTTCTCGCTGCCGACCAGGATCGCCGTGGGCCCGGTCATGTCGACGTCGGCCATCAGGACGTCGGTGTCGGGGGTGGTGGCGACGACGTCGACCGAGTGGTCGGCCAGCCAGTCCATGACCTGCTTGGAGTCGGCGGAGGCGATCGGGACCGCGAACACCGTGCCCTTGCTGGCCCGGATCACATTGGGATTGCCCCAGTCGGTCACGGGACTGGCCGAGATGACGGCGGTCACTCCGGCCGCGTCCGCGGTGCGAAGCATGGAGCCCAGGTTGCCGGGCTTCTCGACGCTCTCGCAGACGAGGAAGAGGGACCGTTCGTCCACCTCGATGCGGGAGAGATCGGTCTCGATGTCCGGTACGACGGCGAGCCAGCCGTCCGGGCCCTCGCGGTAGGCGGCCTTGTAGAAGGCCTGCCGGCTGAGGCTGAACAGGGCGGCTCCGCGCTCCGCCGCGCGGGCCACGACGTTCCTCGGGTCCGATTCGCCGGTCAGTGCGGGGCAGAAGTACAGCTCGCGGGGGCGAACACCGGCCCGCAGGGCGAGGTCCAGTTCCTCGTAGCCCTCCACGAGGGTGACCCCGGCACTCCGCCTGTTCCGTCGGCGGCGGAGGGCGGCGAGTTCCTTTACATGGGGGTTGCTCGGGCTGGAGATTTCCTTGGGTGAACCAACCCGCGGGATGGACGGCATCGGCGGTGGGAATCACGGTGCCTTTCGGGCTCCGATCCTCCGCCCCCTTTCTCTTGTGCACTGGGCGCGGTCGTGGGTCAGGGTACATGCGGGGTTCCGGGGAGGCAGTGCCCGCGCGGTGACGGCGACGGAGCGTGGCGGTCCGTAAGAGTACGGTGCGAAGAGATCAGGTAGCCCGAAAACATCCGGGGTACGGAGAACCGGCGGACACCAGGCTTCCTCTCAGTGAATGACTAGCATCGCGTGCACTGGTCGTCGTCCGGGATGGGGTGGGTGTCGTGTCACAGGCGCAACGGGAGCCGGAGCCCCGTATCGCCGTCGCCGTCGTGACCATGGGCAACCGGCCCGCCGAGGTCGACGCGCTCCTGACGTCCGTGGCCAAGCAGGATCTCGCCCCCTCCCGCGTCATCGTCGTCGGCAACGGCTGTCCGCTGCCCGAGTTCGCCGAGCGCCTGGACCTTCCCGGCGAGGTCACCTGCATCGAGGTCGAGGAGAACCTCGGCTGCCCCGGCGGCCGCAACGTGGCCCTCGCCCGGCTGCGCGACTTCGGGGACGTGGATGTCGTGGTGGACCTCGACGACGACGGGCTGCTCGTCGACGCCGATGTACTCAGGGGCGTACGGGACCTGTACGCCGCCGATCCGAAGCTCGGCATCGTCGGTTTCCGTATCGCCGACGAGCACGGCGAGACCCAGCGGCGGCACGTCCCGCGGGTCGGTGCCGCCGATCCGATGCGGGGTGGACCGGTGACCGGCTTCCTCGGCGGCGGGCACGCGCTGTCCATGGCGATGCTCGCCGAGACCGGGGACTGGCCCGCCGAGTTCTTCTTCGCGCACGAGGAGACGGATCTCGCGTGGCGGGCCGCCGACGCGGGGTGGACCATCCTCTACGCGCCCGAGCTGCTGCTCCAGCACCCGAAGACCTCGCCCGCACGGCACGCCATCTACTACCGCGTCACGGCACGCAACCGCGTCTGGCTCGTGCGGCGACGGCTGCCCCTTCCACTCATCCCGGTGCACCTGGGGGTGTGGATCGCCGTCACGCTCCTGCGGACGCGATCGGTCGGCGGTCTCAAGGCGTGGTTCGGCGGGTTCGTCGAGGGGCTGCGGACGTCGGGCGGTCAGCGCAGGCCCATGCGCTGGCGTACGGTGTGGCGGCTCACCAGACTCGGCCGCCCGCCCGTCGTCTAGGACACCCGGACCCCCGGACGCCCGCCCCCCGCCCGGTGCCGAAGCGGAAGATGCGGCTGTGCTCGAGGTACC
>CBFHCJ010000737.1:0-3233 GCA_965654005.1 uncultured Streptomyces sp.
ACATATGGGGGGCCCCGACGGCCCCTTTTTGGATATCCCTTATAATCCGGCCTGAAGTGCCGAACGATGTGTTGGAGAGTGTGCATGTCTGGTGAGCTGTGGTCGTTCTGGCTGGCCAGGCGGCGGTTCTGCCTCACGCTGGTGACCGCTTCCGAACCCATGGACGTGTACTCAGGCTTCGGTGGTTTCCCCGCCGATACACGCGAAATGACAGCCGAGCAGACGCAGGCGCTGCGTGACGAACAGCCAGAGGGGGAGGTCGCTCCCATTGTCCGCGTCGGGTCGTGCGGTGAGGGCACGTTCGTCGTCGAAGACGGCAGTGCGCAAGGCGCCCGCCACACGGTGCTGTGCCGGGTATCACAGGCGGGGAGGGCGGTGGCCGTCTCATTGACACCCGACGACCTGCCCCGGCTGCGTTGGTACGAAGGCGGCCAGCCGGCCGCCGAGCTGATCCTTAGCGCCCCGCACCGGATTACCGGCCCGCAGGAACGTCGGTTGGCGTCGCTACTCAAGCAGCACGACGCGGCCCTGGCGGCACGCGGACACGACCACCGGGCTTTGATTCCCCTGGCCGTGAGCATCGCCGCCGAACTCACCGGCGTCTGTTTCGACATAACGCTGCTCAGGCAGCCGCTCCTCGGCGGCCTCGTGCTTCCCCTCCTCGATGAACCCCCCACTCCCGCACCGCTCCCTTCACACCTCGTCACGGCAACCCTGGCCGCTGCCGACGAGCTCGCCGTCCGGGCAGCATTGACCGCGCAGGCCCGGCGGCTGGTAGACGAATATGAGCTCGACGCCTACCCGCCGGTCCGCGAATTGGCCGACGCCCTGCCTGACGTACCACGGTCCAGTGATTTCAGCGGCTCGCCCCTCGGCCTGCTGCTGCGCCGACTCACCTCCCCTCACCACCGATCCGGCCTGACTCCCAAGCCGAAGCCCTCTATTCAGCTGCGCCGCGCCTGGGCCGCCCTGCACGCCATCGCGCGACTCCCCGCCAGGCAAGCTCTGGCCGAGGTCTTCATGGCCCGACGACCAAACCCCACAACGCTCGATGAACTGCGCCACGACCTGGAATACCCCAGAATCGACCCAGCACTGCTCGACAATCTGCAGGAGAACGAACGGGCATCCACCGCTCATCGCTCGCGAGCTCGCCGAGCCGCTCAGCACCTCGACGGTCCGCTGCCTGCCTTGACCGGTCCGGACGCGGCATGGAACTGGCTGCTGACCTACCTGCCCCAGGGCCTGTCGTTGACGTTCGCTCAAGGGCTCACACCTGCGGCGCTGCTGGAAAGGCTGTCTGCGGACCCGCGTACCCTGACCACTCCAGCCCACCCCTGGACACCCACCGAGCAGGCCCCAGTGGCAGCCGCTGGCCAACTTGACGCCTGGGCATTTGCCCTGGAAGCCGGACCAAAACCGATCAGCTCTCACCTGTTCACCAACGCCAGCGCCGGCACGAGGATCATCCACCTCCAGCACCCGGGGACCGGTCCGAACCGCTTCAGCTACGCCGAGGACGGCGTCCTAGTGGCCCAGTTCGACACCCTCATTCCCAGCCATCGTCAGGGACGCGACCCCGACCGATTCGTTCCCCTGCTCGCCGAACTCCACATCAATCAAGACGCAACCGTCGACACTGCCCCACAGGCCGTCATGTCCCTCTACCGGCTGGCATCCCGAGTGCTGGACGCCCGCCTTGACCACGCCACCGCACTCCAGCCGCCCTTCCAAGCGACTCTCACCTGGAAATTCACCCCCAAACGGGGCCGCCAGGTCGCCCTGCGCCCCTCCGGCCACTCTCGCGCCCCCGAGGCCATCCGGGCTGGCCGGGCACACATCACCCCAGCCTCCGGAACCGTCCAGAGAAAGACGACCGGCAAGTAAATCGGCCCGCGTTGGGTCGGCACACCAAGGAACGCAGGGCTGATTCACTCTGTGGTGATGGGTAAGCGTGCTGGTCACGGTGGTATGGCGCCGCCCCGGCAGGCCGTCACGAACGCAACGAAGCTCCGGTTGACGAGGCGACCACCAAGTCGCCTTGCACAAACCGGAGCTCCGATGTGCCGCCAGTCCGCCACCGTGTGTCTGACCACGTCGCCCTCGCGTCAGCACCGTGAGGGCGACGTGTCTGGCGGAACGGCTGCGGGCCCTGACCGACTCGCGTGGCCGGCGGGGACGGTGCCACCCGCTGACCGTCGTGCTGCTGATCCACGCGAACGCGGTGCTGGCCGACGCCCGCAGTAAAGCGCTGGCCGTGATCAGCGAGAAAGGATCACGTTGCGGATTTGGGGTCTGCGAGGCGAGCTTCGAGGTCGGCGATGCGCCGGTCCTGGAAGCGAAGGTTGGAGCGAGCGGCCTTGAGTCGTTCGTCGAGCGTGCGCTTGTCGGCCGTCAGGTGGCGAACCCGTTGTTTGAGGGCGGTGTTCTCGGCGGCGATCCGCTGGATGGCCTCTTCCGTCCACTCGGCATGCGAGTCGCGGATCTGGCCAAGGAGTTCGCCCATTTTGGTGCGCTGGGCGAGGATCTCGGTACGAGCAGCCTTGAGGGCGTCCTCCGCGTTCAACGCCCGCTCGCGCCAGGCTGCCTCCCGCTCGTCATCCTGCTCGGCGAGCATCCGCGACCGGCCTCTGCCAGCATCGGCCATCGCCAAGGCTACGGCTGCTCGGGCCTCGGGATTATCGTAGAGGAAGGTGCGGGATACGTCCGAGCGGCGGGCGACGGCGGCAAAGCTGACCTGGGCCTTCTCGCGCCGGAGCCGTGCGATGGCCTGGTGGACGCGCTGGAGCGCGGCCTCGGTCTTGCGACGGCGGGCGGCCAGGGCCGCCGCAGTGCGGGGCTCGGGAACAGTGGCCGTGTTCATGCGATGTCCTGTTCGGGGTGGTCGCCATCGGCTGTGCACGTATAGCTGTACTCGTCCTGCTCGTCGCTGCCAGCGTCGGCGAGGTCGGCGGCCCGGAAGGCGGTGGACCACACACGGTGGAAGTAGTCCTGGGGTTTGCGCAGGTCCAGAGCGAGGGCGTCGTCGAGGAGACCGAGGCCGGCCAGGGCCCTCTCCAGGCCGTCGATGGCGCCGGCGGTGGGCTCGAAGTAGCGGTGAAGGTAGTCGGCGGTGGCGTCGTCGGGGGCGCGCTCGGCTAGGAGCCGCCACTGCTCGCGCTTGCGGCGCCAGTAGACGAGGTCGGCGCCGGACAGGACGAACTTGTCGCAGTTATGGCAGTCGAGGTTGAAAG
>CBFHCJ010000738.1:0-3221 GCA_965654005.1 uncultured Streptomyces sp.
CGTACCTCGTCCGCAACCTGGGACGCGAGCCGCGTCCGGCCGTCGTACATGGTGAGCAGGATCGTCGAGACGTGCAGAACGGGGTTGAGGTGCCCCCGGACCAGGTCGACGTTCCGCAGCAGCTGGCCGAGGCCCTCCAGCGCGTAGTACTCGCACTGGATCGGGATCAGGACCTCCTGCCCGGCCACCAACGCATTGACCGTCAGCAGACCGAGCGAGGGAGGGCAGTCGATGAGGACGTAGTCCAGCGGCTGCTCGTAAGCCTGAATCGCCCGCTGGAGTCGGCTTTCGCGCGCCACCAGAGACACCAACTCGATCTCCGCACCGGCGAGATCGATCGTGGCAGGGGCGCAGAAGAGGCCCTCGACGTCGGGAACCGGCTGGACGACTTCCGCAAGCGGCTTGCTCTCGACCAACACGTCGTAGATGGAAGGGACTTCGGCGTGATGATCGATCCCCAAGGCAGTGGACGCGTTGCCCTGCGGGTCGAGGTCGATGACCAGCACGCGGCCACCATGAAGGGCCAGCGACGCGGCAAGGTTGACGGTCGTCGTCGTCTTGCCCACGCCCCCCTTCTGATTGGCGACCACCATGACGCGGGTCTGCTCGGGCCGCGGCAGGCCCTCGCCGGCGCGGCCTAGAGCCTCCACCGCCAGTTGGGCAGCACGACCGATGGGAGTGTCGTCCATCGGGGGCGGTGTTTCACGTGAAACATCCTCCCCCATCGACTCGGTACGGGGACCGGGGACCGGATCGGTCATCGGTCCCGCGATGTTGGCGTCGGACCGCAAGGATTCACTCTCCTCGACTTCAGGCTCGCAATGCACAGAGCCTCCCATGTCTTCGGGGTCGTGAACCAGCGAGGTCTGGCCTTCTGTGGAGAAATCCACCTCTGTGGACAACTCCATGCCCTCCACGGGGGACAAAGCGCCGTGGGTGGACGGTTCACCAAGGGATCCGAGGGGCTTGCGGTCACGGGGTTCGGCCGCAGCCCGGCCGCGACTGATGATGCCGTGCAGCAGTGAGCGACGTTTCACGTGAAACACGATGCACAGCAGGCGTGGCTGGACTGTCGCGACACTCCGGCATGCGCAGGTTTGGCGGCTTGTGTGGAGTACGTCTCGTCGTCAGGACGGATCAGCGGCGACGGCGTGCACGTCCCATCCGGGCCGCCTTGGCCCGCTTGGCCGCGAAGCGCACACCTCCAGGGCTCTCCCCGACCTCGACCCGCACCACCGTGGACAGCGGATCCACGACGCCCTCTCCGACATGCAGGATGGACGTCTCCACGGCGCCGAGCTTGCTCAGAGCCGCGGTGGCACTCTTCAACTCCTCCTCCGCGGTGTCGCCCTTGAGCGCGAGCATCTCCCCATACGGACGCAGCAGCGGAATACCCCAGGTTGCCAGTCGGTCCAGTGGAGCCACCGCTCGCGCTGTGACCACGTGGACCGGCGGCAGCTTGCCCATGACCTCCTCGGCACGGCCTCGCATGACCGTCACATGGTCCAGACCCAGAAGCTCGACGACCTCCGTGAGAAAGTTCGTCCGGCGGAGCAGCGGCTCCAGCAGCGTGATCTTCAGGTCGTCCCGCACGAGCGCCAGGGGAATGCCGGGCAGACCAGCCCCCGAACCGACATCGCACACCGTGACCCCCTCGGGCACGACCTCGGAGAGCACCGCGCAATTCAGCAGGTGCCGTTCCCATAGGCGGGGCACTTCCCGCGGGCCGATCAGACCGCGCTGTACTCCCGCCTCGGCCAGGAGCTCGGCATACCGGACCGCACCGGCGAACCGATCACCGAATACCTCGCGGGCCTGCTCGGGCGCAGGGGGAAGCTCCACTGCCTCCGTCACGGGGACCGTCCTTCCGTACCGCATCGACGCACCGGGCGCCGACTACCAGAACTACCAGGCTGACAAAGTTCGGCCCCGCCTGCGCTACAGACGGGGCCGGAGAGACGTACGGACCGAATCAGGCGGGCAGCACGACGACGAAGCGCTGCGGCTCCTCGCCCTCGGACTCGCTGCGCAGGCCCGCGGCCTTGACCGCGTCGTGCACGACCTTGCGCTCGAACGGCGTCATCGCCTTCAGCTTCACCGGCTCACCGGTGCTCTTGGCCTCGGCCGCGGCCTTGGCACCCAGCTCGGAGAGTTCGGTGCGCTTCTTGGCGCGGTAGCCCGCGATGTCCAGCATCAGCCGACTGCGGTCACCGGTCTCCCGGTGCACGGCCAGGCGCGTGAGCTCCTGAAGCGCCTCCAGCACCTCACCGTCACGGCCGACCAGCTTCTGCAGGTCGCGGCTGCCCGCGTCGCTGATGATCGACACGGACGCTCGGTCGGCCTCGACATCCATGTCGATGTCGCCGTCGAGGTCGGCGATGTCCAGCAGACCTTCCAGGTAGTCCGCCGCGATCTCGCCCTCCTGCTCCAGGCGGGTCAGGGTGTCTGCACCCTCGGCAGCGGCGGAGGTGGTGCCTTCCGTCACGGGATGGACTCCTTCTTACTTCTTGGACGGGGACTTGGGCCGCTGCGGACCCTTGCGCTGGCCGGACTGGGCCCTGCTGCGGGTACCGCCGCCGGGCTGGGACTCCGCCTGCCTGGCGGCACCGGCCGGCTTGGCGTCCTCGGGCTCGTCGGACGTGCTCAGCGACGGCGACGAGGACGACTGTTCGGAGTCACCCGCCGGCTTGGCGCCACCGGACTGGCGCTGGGCCTTGGTCTGCCGCTTGGG
The DNA here is from genome assembly GCA_965654005.1 of uncultured Streptomyces sp. GTDB lineage: Bacteria > Actinomycetota > Actinomycetes > Streptomycetales > Streptomycetaceae > Streptomyces. Next base: position 2,732 of record CBFHCJ010000738.1, read on the forward strand.
CTGCTGACGCTTGGCGGCGCCGGTGGTCGGCGTACCGTCCTCGACGGTGGCGACGGCCGCGGCCTCGCCCTTCACCACGGTGCCGTCGGACTGGGCCGCGAGGCCTGCCTTGTTCAGCCCGTTGATGAACTTGCGCTCGAACTCGTTGCGGTCACGGCCCTTGGCGACGATCGCCTTGACGATGGCCTTCTCACGCCGGTTGCGGGTCTTGCCGTGGTGCGTGACGTGCTTGTGCAGGCGCTCCAGGTAGGCGGCCTGGGCCTTGGAACCCGGGGTCGGGTTGTTGTGGATGACGTACATCTGCTGGCCCATGGTCCACACGTTGGTGGTCAGCCAGTAGACGAGGACACCGACCGGGAAGTTGATACCGAAGACGGCGAACATGACCGGGAAGACGTACATCAGCATCTTCTGCTGCTGCATGAACGGCGTCTTCACCGTCGTGTCGACGTTCTTCGTCATCAGCTGGCGCTGCGTGTAGAACTGCGAC
>CBFHCJ010000739.1:0-3219 GCA_965654005.1 uncultured Streptomyces sp.
GCGGTCACTCCGGCGGCCTCCAGCGCGGGCGGGTGCCAAGCGGAGGTACGTATGTCCATCAGCCCGGTGGCCGACGCGCAGGAGAGGTCGGTCACCAGGCGGCCGGTCAGCCGGGACACGACAAAGTCCTTCAGACCGCACCAGACGGCCGCACGCCGCGTCAGCGCCGGTTCGTGCGCGGTGAACCAGGCGAGCTTGGCCAGCGGAGCCATGGGGTGCGCAGGTGTGCCGGTCGCACGGTGCAGTTCGGCGCCCCGACCGTCCGCGCGCAGGTGCCGCGCGACAGCCGCAGCTCGGGTGTCCGCCCAGCTCAGAGCGGGGGTCAGCGGAGCGCCGGACGTGTCGAGGGCAAGCAGGGTGTGGAGGGCCGCGCTGAACGACAGGCCACTCACCGTAAGCCCTTGGCTCGCGCACGCCTCGACACTCTCGCGCACCGCCTTGACCACGCCGGCCAGCACGACCTCGGGGTCGTGCACGGCTTCGCCGTCGCGTGCCGTGCGCATCGGGGAAGCGCGCTCGACGGTCGACACCAACCGGTGGGCGCCGTCCACCGCGACCACTTTTGTCGCGGTGGTGCCCAGGTCGATGCCGAGCACCGCCTCGCCCGCCTCGCTCATCACTGCCTCCGCTTTCGACTGGCGCTCTCGCGCATGGTGTTCGTATGGATGCCCGCCCCGCGCCCGGCAGCAGGGAGGATCAGGGCGAGGGGCGGGCGGCTTGCGGCCGGGGTCCTGGCGGCCCCGGGGCAGGGCCTGTTACGAAAGTCCCGTTCGCTCCGCGAAGCGGGCACGCGGCTCCCCCGCTCTCGGCTTCGCTCGACCCCCATGCTGCGGTCGGCGGCGTAGTCGTGCCGCGTTGTCGGGATCGCCCACGTACGCCCAGTACGAGGGCGCCCCTCCGCCTTGCGATCGCAGGCACAGGACTCCGGGGGGCCGGCCCTCCGGGCGGACGACGGGAGTTCGACGACAGGACCTAGCGGGCGTCGGCGGGATCGGTGAGGTCCCGGCCTCGTGTCTCCGGCGTGACAAAGGTCGTGAGGAAAGTGATCAGCGAGAGCACGATGACGTAAGCCGCCAGGGGCACCCACGAGTTGTCGAAGGCGAGCAGCATCGTCGCGCCCAGCAGGGGAGCGATACCGCCGGCGGCGATCGCGCTGAACTCCCGGCCGATCGCCACGCCCGTGTAGCGGTGTCGTGCCCCGAACAACTCGGCCAGCAAGGCGCATTGGGAGCCCAGCATGCCATTGACGCCGACGCCGATGCCCATGGTGATGGCCAGGCATATGAGTACGGTGTTGCCGCTACTCATCAGCGCGAAGGCGGGGACGGCGAACAGGGCCTGGAAGAGCGCGGCCCAACGGTACAGCGGGACACGGCCGACGCGGTCCGACAACTTGCCGAACAGCGGGATCGTTGCGAAGCCGGCGACCGAGGCACAGGCCACCGCCAGCGGGCCGACCGAACCGGAGACGCCGACCACGGTGGTCACATAGCTGATGCTCAAGGTGGAGTACAGGTAGGAGGTGCCGTTCTCCGCCATGCGCAGCCCGAAGGTGATGAACAGGTTGCGGCGGCTGTGGGACAGCAGATCGTGCAGGGGCCGCTTGCTCACCTCTCCGCTCTCCGCGAGGTGCTCGAAGGCGGGGCTCTCCTCCAGGTTCAGCCGGATGTACACCGCGACAGCGATCAGCACCGCGCTCAGCAGGAACGGCACCCGCCACACCCAGCCGAACAGGGTGTCCTCGTCCAGCCCGGCCAGCGGAACGAACAGGGCCGTGGCGAGCAGCATGCCGACCTGGATGCCCACGAACGGCAGTGCCGCGTAGTAGCCGCGTCTGGCCCGTGGCGCGTACTCGGCCATCAGGGTCGATGCGCCGGCCTGTTCGGCTCCGGCGCCGAAGCCCTGCAGCAGTCGCAGGAGCATGAGCAGCACGGGACTCCACACACCCGCTGTGTGGTACGTCGGCAGCAGTCCGATGGCGAACGACGAGCCGCCCATCAGCGCGACGGTCACCAGCAGCACGATCTTGCGGCCGTGCCGGTCCCCGAGCGATCCGAAGAACAGTCCCCCGAGCGGGCGGGCGAAGAAGCCGACCGCGTAGGTCGCGAAGATCGCCACGAGCCCTACGGCGGAACCGAGCCCAGGGAAGAAGAGGTGCTTGAACACCAGGGCCGACGCGGTGCCGTAGATGGCGAAGTCGTAGTACTCCAGGGCGCTGCCCACCGAGCTGGTGACGAGCGCGCGGCGCAGACCCGGGTCGGTGCGGGTGCTGTGGCCGTCGGTGGGCCTGGATGCCGTCATGGGCCCCTGCATGGGGTGCCGCCTTCCGTCTCAGGGACGCTGTAACACGCCGTACACCTGCGAACGCCTTGGACCGTAACAGCATGTGGCACTCAAGCCAATATGTTGAACGCAAGGGTTTTGGGGTCGCGTATCCCGGTGACTTGCCGCATCCGCGGTAGGCCATGCAAACAGGGCATAGCGAGGCGGTGTGCGGGCGTGGGCTCGCGCCTCGGCGCCGATCCCTTGCCGCTCACCCACGGTCGAATACAGTATGTTGTCTCTCGCACAGCATTTAGTTCAGGAGGTTCGCGTGTCAGCACATACGCAGGTGAGCGTCGCCGGACTCGGGGTCATGGGCTCGGCCATCGCGCGCCGCCTGCTGCGACGCAAGCGTGCCGTGCGGGTGTACGACATCCGGCGGGACGCGGTGGCGGAGCTGGCCCGAGACGGGGCAGCCACCGCCGAGTCGCCCGCGCGACTGGCCGCCGAGTCCGCGGTGATCCTCTCCCTCAACACCGCCGACATCGTGGAACAGGTGGTGTTCGGTCCGGACGGACTCCTCAGCGCCGAGCCGGACGGGGTGCTCGTCATCGACATGTCCAGCATCGACCCGGGGCGCACCCGGGAGTTCGCCGAGCGCGCCGCCAAGGTGGGGGCGGGCTGGGTCGACGCACCGCTGTCGGGCGGGGCACCGGGCGCCGAGCGAGGCGAACTGACGCTGATGCTCGGTGGTGAGGAAGAGCACGTGGAGCGGGCACTGCCGGTGCTGGGGGCGCTGGCCACCCGGCTGACCCACCTCGGCCCCGCCGGATCCGGTCAGCTGGTGAAGTCCGTCAACCAGGTGATGGTCGGCTGCGGATTCGCCGCGCTCGCCGAGGCCGCCGCCCTGGTGCGCGCGGCTGGTCTGCCGCCGCGGCAGGTGCTCACCGCGCTGAC
>CBFHCJ010000740.1:0-3206 GCA_965654005.1 uncultured Streptomyces sp.
CCTCCGACTTGAACCATTCGAACGACGCCTCCTGGATGTCGCTCAGGTGGGGGATTTTCACGCTCTCATGGGGCTGGTGTCCCACGGGCCGGGGATGGGGCGGGTGCTGGGATTCGGCAGAGCGGGGTGAGGGCATGGACGTACTCCGGTGTCGGCTGGTGCGTGGTGCGCTGCTCCGGGTGTCAGAGCACGGCCGTATGCCAGGTGTTCAGGGGGTTACCGGCGGACGGGGCAGCAGGGCGGGAGCGGGCGGCGCTGCCCGTGAAAGGGTGAGGGGTGGGGCGTATTCAGGGCCGGGCAGTAAGGATGAACGGCACCTCACACGTGAGCGGATGCACACCGTCACGCATCCGCTCCCCGGTCAGCAGCTCAATCGAGCCAGGGACGGGCGGATCGCACCCGTCCGGGCCGCAGGATCCGGATCCGGCATCCGCGGCACACCCGGCACTTGTTCGCAGTCAGCGGTGAAGGGACCTTGAGGCTCTTCTCGTAGTAGTCCGCTCGCTTGTGGCCCTGGCCGTCGAGGGAGTGCCGGATCTCGTAGGAGCCCTCCCAGGCGTGCCCGCACCGCAGGCACACGAACGAATAGGCTTCATGTATCGGTTCGGCCTTCAACGTCATCACGTCCTTGTTGCCGGAAACCGTCGCGCCCGAACGGTTCCGGCCTGTGGACCCCACTGTAACATTGCATCCTGCAATGATTGCAAGGGGTGAGGACGTCATGCCAGACCGCGAGACTGCCATACGAAGGGGTGGGAAGAACGCGATGACGCGGCAAGAGTCCCGGCTCACGCTCTCCGACGCGCCGCCTTCTCCGGCGGAACTCGATCAGGAGGCCGAAGAGGTCACCCTGGCGGTCATGGCGGCATCCAGGCTGGTCGTCGCGATCTCGGCCCGCGCGCTCGCATCCACCGACGACTCCCTGACGCTGCCCCAGTTGCGGGCCCTGGTAGTGCTCGACACGTGCGGGCCCGTCAAGCTCGCCGCCCTGGCCGCGACGCTCGGGGTCAACCCTTCGACCGCTCTGCGCATGGTCGAACGACTGGAGTCCGTCGGCCTCATCGACCGCAAGGCCAACCCGGACAACCGGCGCGAGGTCATCCTCCGCCTCACGCCCGCCGGGCGGGACCTCGTCGAGCGTGTCCTGGTGAACCGGCGTACCGAGATCCGCGCCCTCGTGCAGCAACTGCCTGCCGAGGCGCGTGCCGCGCTCGTTCCTGCACTGAAGGCGCTCACCGAGGCGGCGGACGAGATGGCCGTGGATCCCTTCTCCGAGGTGCGCCGCGTCGGCGGCCTCATCGACGACCCGCTCAACCCGGCCCCGCCGGACGCCCCACAGGGAGGGCGTCGCCGGCCGAGAAACGGGACTCACTGACCCGGGCCTGCGTGGCACGCACCGTCTGGCGGCCGCCTGCCGCCGGCCAGCCGAGCCGCTCTGTCTTCACTCTCCCTGCCCGTGATCGCGGGCACGGCCGCCGGCCGCGCGGATCTCCCTCATTTCTTGCATTCTGCAATGTTCGGGAGGAGCATGGATATGCGGGCGGGTGGGCCTTGGTGCCTGGTCCTGCCGCAGCGAGAGGAGCGGGCATGAACTGCTACGACTGCCCTGACATCATCGCGACGCCGGCGGTGGCCGTGTGCGTCCGCTGCGGGGCGGCGGTCTGCCGCGAGCACGCACACCAGAGCCACGTTCTGGTCCAGGACGTCAACGGAACCGGCCGTGCGACACATGATGAACCCATGCGGCGCGTCACCTGCCTGGCCTGTCACAAGACAGAGGTGAGTTGACCTCAGGGACCATGTCTGGGACGCCCCTGAACCAGGTGCCGGCGGGCTCACGCTGTCCAGAAGTCCCGCCGGTGCTGTGGACGGCGGCACCGATCAGCCCCCGTCCACAGCACCGGCGGGACCTAGGAGAATTCCAGCAGCCACCGGCGCAGCACGTCCGGCCCCGGGATCATCAAATGCCGGATGAGATGAACGGCGGTGCGGTAGAAGGTATGGCTCGACCATGGCCGAATGTGACCTCGGAGGTGTCCCGAGCCCTCCGGACACGGCGGAGTGCCCCGAGCTGAGTGGAGCACCCGCAGCGCAAAACCAAGTCACGGGTCCACACCCCACAGCACGCCTCGCAGGTCACGGCCAGGACCGGGTTGGCCCCACGAACAGGCTGGGGAGCGGTATCGGCTCCCTGGACTCTTGGCACTGAGGGTGCGGCCAGCGGCCCTGCACCGGGACCATCGGTTGTGCAGGAGCGGGAATTCAATAAGTCGACCCCTGGTGGTCGCCGTCGCCGGCCGAGACAGGCCGATGGGGCAGCCGGTAGCGCAGGAACAGGTAGGACGCCCGACGCCGGGCACTGATCAGGTCTGCTGGTTCATGCCGCTTCGGGAGCAGTTCGAGCCCGGCGATCAGCCCGTGACGGGTGGTGCTCGCGCGGCCGGCCAGTACCGGTGAGAGGGTCAGGAACAACTCGTTCAGGATGCCGGCACCGACGAGTTGACCGACCATGCGCGGGCCTGCCTCGGAGAGGATCGTGGTGTGTCCGCGGGCGCTCAGGGTGTCGAGCACCCGCGGGATGTGCAGTGTCGGGCCGTCACCGAGGGGGAGGATGGTGCAGCTCGGTGGGAGATGTCCGGTGAGGCGGTCGGCGCCTTGGGTGGTGGTGGCGATGAGCGCGCCCGTCCGCAGGGCGGGGTGCTCGGCCGGCAGGTTCCCACTCGCGGTGACGACGACCAGTTCCGGCTCGATGGCACGGCGCCGCCGTCGGCGGAGGAGGGCGAAGTCGGCTGCGGCGGCCGGGTAGACGTGCTCGGGCGTCCACCGGTGGCGGGGCGAGGCGCGCAGCGTGCCCGCTCCGATGAGGACGGCGTCGGCGCAGGCCCGCAGCAGCCCCATCACGAACCGGTCGGCGGGCTCACGCCCACTGATCGTCGAACCGGATGAGGGGTATTCCGGGCCGAGCGCCACCACTCCGTCGAGCGAGGCGACGAAGTTGGCGTACAGGCACGGTTCGGGAAATCCGAGCTCGCCTCCGTAGAGCGCGGCCAGCGCCGGCGGCAGGCTCCAGCGGTGCAGTCCGGGCTCCTCGTACAGGCGTACCAGCGGTTCGGCGCGGGGCACCGGAGCCGTGGGGGCGGTGTCAGGTCCGGCCACGGCCGGTGTTCCTGGGGCCGCACAGGTCGAAGAACTCCATTCTCAGCTGG
>CBFHCJ010000741.1:0-3200 GCA_965654005.1 uncultured Streptomyces sp.
CGTCGCGTCGGCTTGGGGTCCCGGGAAGCGGCCGCTCCGGTCGAACCGACGGGTCGATTCGAGCCCGGACGACGGCTGCTCCAGCAGGGCGGTCAGGATCGCGTGCGGGAGTGACATGGGGCCGTCCCAGGGAGGCGGCGTACGGCTCCTACAGGGCCGCGGCCAGCTCCGTGCCCTGCTTGATCGCGCGCTTGGCGTCCCGCTCGGCCGCCACGTCGGCGCCGCCGACGAGGCGCGGTGTCCGGCCCGCGGCGACCAGCTCCTCGTACAGGTCGCGGCGCGGTTCCCGTCCGGTGCACAGGACGATCGTGTCGACCCGGTGCCTTCAACGCGATGGTCGGGGACTTCCCGGGCTCCCTCGACCTGTGACGCAGGGCCTCTGACGACGGGTGCCGATCAGTACGTTGGCATGCAGTTCCTCCGAGACGGCGAGCCGGACCTCAAGGCCGCTGTGAGTGAACGCCTCGACGGCGGAGGGGACTTGGCGTTCACTCGTCTCGACGAGCAGGCAGCCGCCGGAGGTCAGCCAGCGGGGCGCGTCGTCGGTGACCCGGCGCAGGACGTCCAGGCCGTCCGAGCCGCCGTCCAGGGCGACCAGGGGCTCGTGGTCGCGAGCCTCCGACGGCAGCAGCGCGATCTCGCCCGTGGGGACGTAGGGCACGTTGGCGACCAGGACGTCGACGCGGCCGCGCAGGTCGTCCGGGAGGGCGGTGAACAGGTCGCCCTCGTGGACCCGGCCGCCGTACCCGGCGAGGTTGCGGCGGGCACAGACCACGGCGGCCGGATCGATGTCGGCGGCGTGCAGTTCGGGTCCGTCGAGCGCCGCGGCGAGGGCGGCGCCGACCGCGCCCGAACCGCAGCACAGGTCCACGACGACGGAGGCGTTCCGTCCGAGGGCGAGGGCCTGGTCGGCCAGGAACTCGGTGCGACGACGGGGCACGAAGACGCCCGGATCCACCGCAATGCGCAGGCCGTGGAACTCGGCCCAGCCCAGGACGTGTTCGAGGGGAAGCCCACGGACACGCCGGGCGACCATGGTGGCGGCCTCGTCGGACGTGCGCGCGGCGGAGAGGATCAACTCCGCCTCGTCCTCGGCGAAGACGCAGCCCGCGGTACGGAGCGTGGAGACGACATTGGCACGAGAGAGTGGTGGCATGGAGCCGAGAAGCCTTTCGGTTGACCGAAGGGCGCCCTCACGGTCACCTACCGGCGGCGATCCGCGCTGTCCTGAGGTGAGAGCACCCGCGCTGACACAGCAGAAATGGCTCTCACCTCCTTAGCCACACCGGCCGGGACGATCCACGGCCGCGACGATCACCTTAGCAGGGGCCGCGGACGCCGACGGGGCACGGGCGATCTGAACAGCGGCCACGCCCTTCCCCCCGGCCGGCACCGGTGACCAACAGGGTCGCGCCGTCGGACATTTCCCGGTCGCCGGAGAGTTCATGAGCCTGCGATGATCGGGGCCCCGAGGGCGGGGAGCAGCGTCGTGGGGCGCGTACGGTTGAATGCGTACGCATTGACCACGCGCGACCCGCAGTCCGGTCACGGAAGGTCTGGAGGCACCACCCGCCATGAACGTCACCCGAGGCTTCACGGGACGCCCACGCGTCCCCGACCCCGGGCTGCCGCCCGGGCAGTACGACGCGGGCGACGACTGGCCGGTCCTGTCCGCCGAAGTCACTCCCGACCTCGCGCCGGCGGACTGGACGTTCCGGATCGACGGTCTGGTGGCCGCGCCGCGCACGTGGAACTGGGCGGACGCGCACACTCTCCCGGGGTCGGTGTACGAGGGCGACATCCACTGCGTGACCGGCTGGTCCAAGTTCGGGGTGCGGTTCGGGGGCGTGTCCCTGGATGTGTTCCTGGACCTCGTACAGGCCGAGGCGAGGGCCACGCACGCGGTCGCGTACTCGCACACCGGGTACACCACGAACCTCCCGCTCGCCGACCTCACCCGCGGGCGCGCCTGGATCGCGTTCGAGTACGACGGGAAGCCGCTGCCCGCCGAGCACGGCGGGCCCGCACGGCTGCTCGTGCCCCACCTGTACTTCTGGAAGAGCGCCAAGTGGATCGCCGGCCTTCGGATCCTCGACCACGACGAGCCGGGGTTCTGGGAGCAGAACGGGTATCACGCGCGGGGCAACCCGTGGGAGGAGCAGCGGTACTCCGGTGACTGATGCGACCGTGTCCTCCACACCGTCCACGCCGTCCACGCCGTCTACGCCGTCTACGTCGTCCACTTCATCCACCTCAGACACATCGTCCGAGTCGTCCGAGTCGTCGGAGTCGTCCGCGTCGTCCAGGACCGTGACGCCGGAACCTTTCGTGCCGCCCATCCGCTTCGCCGTTCCCGGGCGGATCGCGGTGAGCAACCGTGCCGCCGCGGTGTGGCAGACGGCGACGCTTACCGGGATCCGCCGCGAGACACCGCACGCGGCGACCTTCCGGTTCTCGGTGCCCGCCTGGGCGGGCCACCTGCCCGGCCAGCACCTGATGCTGCGGCTGACAGCACCGGACGGCTATGTGGCACAACGCCACTACTCGATCGCCTCGCCGCCCGACGACGCCGGGCACATCGAGCTGACTCTGGACCACGTCGAGGGCGGCGAGGTCTCCGGCTGGTTCCACACGGTGGCGAAGCCCGGGGACGAGGTCGAGGTGCGGGGCCCGCTGAGCGGTTTCTTCGCCTGGCCCGGCGATCGGCCCGCGCTGCTGGTCGGCGCCGGCTCGGGGGTCGTCCCGCTGATGTCGATGGTGCGCCATCACCGGGCGCGCGGCCTGGAGGTGCCGCTGCGGCTGCTGGTGTCGGCGCGCGGCCCGGGGGAGCTGATCTACGCGGACGAGTACGGGGCCGAGACCACGCCGGTTTTCACGCGCAGCGCACCGGAGGGTGTGCCCGTGGGCCGTATGTCGTCGGCCCATGTGGCCCCGCTCATGGCCGAGGCGCCTCCCGGTGGGTGGGAGGCTCATGTGTGCGGCTCCAACGGGTTCGCGGAGCACGCCTCTCGGCTGCTCGTGGAGGCCGGGCAGCCGGTGCACCGCATCCGCATCGAACGCTTCGGCTGACCAGGATCCCTTCTGCCCGGGAGCCGCCAGGACCGGCGGTCCGCCCGGCCGGAAGCCTCACTCAGTGGCCGCCCTCCCCGGGCTTCGGTGACGGCCGGTCCCGGGCTTCGGTGACGGCCGGTCCCGGGCTT
>CBFHCJ010000742.1:0-3198 GCA_965654005.1 uncultured Streptomyces sp.
CGTGGTCGGTCGAGGTGTAGAGGCCCCCGCGCCGGCGGGCCGCCGCGCGACGCCACCGCACGCCCACCGCCGTGGCGGCCGCGAGCAGGACGACGCCCAGCACCAGGCCGCCGACGCCGAGGGCGCGGTGCAGCCAGACGAGCAGGACCAGCGGGGCCGCCACGGCGAAGGCCAGCCCGACGAACGCGGGGAGTACGTCGCGCAGTTCGGGGCCGTACCGCCCCTGTGCCCGCAGCTCCGCGACCGCGCGCTGTCTCTGCGAGCGACGCGACCCGGGCACGGGAGGTCGTCTCCACCACAGCTCCACCTGGGTCAACTCCCCATCACCGCCCGCCGTTCGTCCCTGCCCGTAGAGATACCCGCTCGCGGGAGTCTCCCGCCAACCGGGGCGGAGACCGGCCACGAACTGGCCGGACGAGATGCGGCGAACCGCTTGTGCCAAGTGTTGGGGAACCCCTACAGTTAAGGGTGTTGGGGAACCCCAACACTGACGAAGGGAATCGCCCGTGACGACCTCCCAGCACCGACCGCTCCCGCACCCGGCAGAGGAGCCGATGACCGCGAGCCGACCGGGCCAGGAGCCCCGCGAGGTCTCCGGCCGGACCGCGTACTGGCCGGACGGAGTGGGCACGTACACGCTCGCGTTCCACGGCAACAAGCAGTGGAGCATCGCGGACGAGGCGGACAGCGCCATCCTGGCCATGGACGCGATCCAGGCCGGGAACCCCAACCTCGGGGAGGAGTTCATCTACGCGAACCTGCGGGACATCCGGCGCCTGAAGCAGCGACTGACCGCCATCGAGGAGGAGCTGTTGCTGATGGCCCGCGAGCCCGACGACGCCGGAGACAAGGTGTCGTGGCGCGACCTGGGCGAAGGGCTGGGCCAGCACCACACCACGGTGAAGGAGCGGCACGACCGCATCGCGGCGGGCGGCACCCACAGCTTCCGCCGCTGGCTCACCGAGAACACCCCCCGCGCCGACCTCTACCCGACCAACTGAAGGGCGACCACCACCGTGAGCACCGACGCGTACAAGGACTTCCAGGCCCTCCAGGTCCGGCGACCCGACGACCTCCCGCCGGCCACCCCCTTGACCTGGCAGGCGGAGAAGCACTCCCAGCACGCCGAGCGACTGTCGAACCGCCGCCTGCCCGCTGACTTCCCGTACGAGGTCGAGCGCGGCACCGCGGGTGACGCGCTCGCGCAGCTGGCACTGGGGGAGGCCATCCGGCGCACCGCCCTGAACTACCGGCCCAGCACCCTGCACGAGGCCCTGGAACTGGGGGCGACCTGGCAGGAGGTGGCGGCCGCGCTGGACTGCACCCCGGACGAGGCGCGCGACGTGCTCCGGTCGTACGCGGACGGACAGCGCCGCCTGTACGAGGGCGACGAGCGCGAGGGGCGGAAGCCGATCGGGTTCACCGCCGAGCGGCACCGGGCCGCGCTCGCGCTCACCGAGCTGGCCGACGACGAGTCGGCGGCCGCCGAGGAGGACCGGTGATCCGAGACGCCGTGACGTGCGACCGCGACGGATGCGTCGCGTTGTTCCTGGAACCCGTGGACGACCCGTACGCGCTGGACACCGACGAGTTCGAGGACGTCATGAAGCGCGCCGGGTGGACCTACGGCGACGACGGGCACCGGTGCCCCGGGTGCGTCCGGGGCACCGGTCCGGTGCTGGAACTGGGGGAGTGCCCGCGCTGCACCGGGACGACGGTCGACCTTCCGGCGGGGGCGACGTGCCACTACTGCGGGCACGTCGAGCCGCACCCGAAGGAGGAGTGGTGATCCTGCGAGCCATCCGCCGGCGGCGCGAACGCCTGGCCGCCGAACAGCAGGCCCGGCACTTCCAGGCTCAGGTGCAGCAGGCCACGGACATGGCCATCACCGCGGCGGTGCGGGCCCGCCTCTCCGAACCCGTGACAGACATCCACATCACCTGGCCGTTACGGGTCACGGTGGGCGACGTCCTCACGGCCGCGTGGGAGCACTTCGCCCTGGAGGTCACCGAGGCCGACGCCGCCGCGATGCTCCGGCACCGCCTGGAATGGCGGGGGCACGCGGGATGGGGCGACCTCGTGACCGACGCCTACGAGTACGACGACTGACCGACCCTCAGCACCCCGACCGGCCGCCGCTGGAACGCGAGTTCCAACGGCGGCCGTTGCCGTTCCAGTCCGCTCGAACCCCTCCCGCCTTATAGCGTGTTCACGCTACGATCTGAGACATGCCGACTCAAGAGGGAACCCGGATCACGACCGCGCTGGAAGCGACTTGGGCCGCGTTCCAGAAGCACCACCCCGACCTTCCAGACGTCGTGATGATCACCGGCACGGGTACGCAGGGGCGGAACAAGAAGCGGCCTTCCTGGGGGCACCACACGGCGGACCGGTGGCTGGACGCGGCGGCCGGCGGCCGCCGGGCGGAGCTGTTCATCTCCGGCGAGGCCATCGCCGTGGGCGGGCAGATGGTGGTGGAGACCGCGCTGCACGAGGCCGCGCACGCGCTCGCGGCCGCCCGGGGCATCCGGGACACCTCGTGTGCGGGCCGCTGGCACAACCGCAAGTTCGCGGCCCTGGCCGAGGAGCTGGGGCTGGAGCCGCCGAAGCGGGCGGAGAAGGTCATCGGCTTCTCGGAGGCCCTGATCACCGCCGCCACGGTCAGCCGGTACGCGTCCGTCATCAGGAAGTTGGACGCCGCCGCCCTGGCCCGGATCGAGGCCCCCGACGAGGACAAGGACCAGGAGCAGGACGAGGACGGGAAGAAGGAGGGCCCGCGCGGCGGGAAGGGCCGGGCGGGTAAGCGCCTGGCCGTGGCGTGCGAGTGCGACCCGCCCCGCCGGATGCAGGTCACCCCCAAGCTGTTGGAGGGCGGGGCGATCCTGTGCGGGGAGTGCCGAGAGCCGTTCGAGGCCGAGGAGTCCGCCGACGACGCCGAGCCGGACGAGGCCGCCGCATGAGCGAGCCGACCCCCGCGGTTCCCTGGGACCGCCTGGCCGCCGACCCGGCGACCGCCGCCCGGTACGAGGCGAAGGTGTACCGCGGCCCCGGACCCCCGCCGGGCCACTGGTGGCTGGGGGCAATCAGCGACTCCGGGCACGGGAAGCTCCGGGCGGGCAGCCGCCCGGCGGGCACCTCCCGCGTGGTGTCGGCCCACGTGCTCGGGTTCGTCATCTGCCACGGCGCGGCCGCACTGCG
>CBFHCJ010000743.1:0-3188 GCA_965654005.1 uncultured Streptomyces sp.
AGGGGGGCTCGTCCGAGTAGCCGCCACCGCCACCGCCACCGGAGCCGCCGCCCCAGCCGCCACCGCCCTGGCCACCGGCCGGAGCGCCGGTCGCCCACGGGTCGTCGGCAGGAGCGCCGCCGCCCTGCTGGCCGCCACCGGGGCCACCGCCCCAGCCGCCGCCACCCTGGCCGCCACCGCCGCCGTAACCACCCTGGCCACCGCGACCGGCGGTCTTGGTGACCTTGGCCGTGGCGTTGCGCAGGCTCGCGCCGACTTCCTCGACGTCGAGCTCGTAGACCGTGCGCTTGACGCCCTCGCGGTCCTCGTAGGACCGCTGCTTCAGCCGGCCCTGCACGATGACGCGCATGCCTCGCTGGAGCGACTCGGCGACGTTCTCCGCCGCCTGACGCCAGACCGAGCAGGTGAGGAACAGGCTTTCGCCGTCCTTCCACTCGTTCGTCTGGCGGTCGAAAGTGCGGGGAGTGGACGCGACGCGGAACTTCGCGACCGCCGCACCGGACGGGGTGAAGCGCAGCTCGGGGTCGTCGACAAGATTGCCGACGACCGTGATGACGGTCTCGCCTGCCATGGGGGAACCTCTCGGCGGGTTTGCTGCTGGCTGCTTGCTGCTACTCGAATCCCGAGATCAGCTGAGCGGAAAGCTCAGTGGGTCTCGGGGCGGAGGACCTTGGTCCGGAGGACCGACTCGTTCAGGTTCATCTGGCGGTCGAGCTCCTTGACGACCGCAGGCTCGGCCTGCAGGTCGATGACCGAGTAGATGCCCTCGGGCTTCTTCTTGATCTCGTACGCGAGACGACGACGGCCCCAGGTATCGACCTTCTCGACCTTTCCGCCACCGTCACGGACGACAGAAAGGAAGTTCTCGATCAGCGGGGAGACAGAGCGCTCCTCGAGATCGGGGTCGAGGATGACCATCACCTCGTAGTGACGCATGTGGAACCCACCTCCTTTGGACTCAGCGGCCACGGTCGTTCCGTGGCAGGAGGGTTGTGATGCGTTGAGCAACAGTGCCTGTCAGTAAATCAGCCGCCACTGACAATCGGGGTCGGTCGGCGGCATCCCCAGCCCGGCCCGGAGTGTTCTCCCGGCTCTTTCTGGGCAGACACTGGTGCAGACGGTACAGAGTACCCGCACACGCGCTTCCGGTTGAAATCCGGCCGCGGAGGCCGACAATCTGTACACATCGGGTGTCTATGGCGCTACGATGCGCCGCCTTCCGCAGGAGGTGCCCCATGGCACAGGTATTGCGACCCAACACCACCGGTTCCCTCTTCGCCACAGACGGCAAGGCCCACCCCGTCCAGGACACCCTTCTCGCGGTGACCCTGGTACTGGGGATCACGGCCTTCGTCACGGCGATGTTCGACCACCTGCATCTGATCAGCTCCTGGGCCGGCCTGGTGGGGATCTTCACTGGCGCGTACGGGCAGTACATCTCCGTGACGACCCGTGAGCGCTTCGGGCTGATCCTGGGCCTCGGCGCCTCCGCCATCGGCTTCTTCCTCGGCATGGCCCACGGCGGCCTCTTCGGCGGGATCATCTGAAGCTGATCGATACAGCCGCCGGCCTGACCAGGGGGCCCGACGGACAACCGGGCGGACACACGGGTCCCACACGGCCAGACGGGGCGCTCCCGGGGCGCAGTAGGCTTCGGCGCGAGAGCCGGAGCCCCTGTACCCATGGGGACACACCAGCCCGAGGAGCGCCCCGAATGAGCCTGACCCTGAGGACGATCAGCCGCGAACAGCATCTGGCGTACATCCAGAGCCTGCCGGCGGCGAGCCACATGCAGGTCCCGGCCTGGGCAGACGTCAAGGCGGAGTGGCGGTCGGAGAGCCTCGGCTGGTTCGACAAGAGCGGCGAGCTGGTGGGCGTGGGGCTGGTGCTGTACCGCCAGCTGCCCAAGATCAAGCGCTATCTCGCGTATCTGCCCGAGGGTCCCGTCATCAACTGGTTCGCGCCGAATCTGGACGACTGGATCCAGCCGATGCTCGGGCACCTCAAGCAACAGGGCGCCTTCTCGGTGAAGATGGGCCCGCCGGTGATCATCCGGCGCTGGGAAGCCAATTCCATCAAACAGGGTATCCAGAGCCCGGACGTGAAGCGCCTGCGCGACATCGAGGCGGACTTCATCGAGCCGCGCGCCTTCGAGGTGGCCGACAAGCTGCGCCGCATGGGCTGGCAGCAGGGCGAGGACGGCGGCGCAGGCTTCGGCGACGTGCAGCCCCGTTACGTCTACCAGGTGCCGCTCGCGAACCGTTCCCTGGAAGAGGTGCACAAGAACTTCAACCAGTTGTGGCGCCGCAACATCAAGAAGGCGGAGAAGGCGGGTGTCGAGGTCGTCCAAGGTGGCTACCACGACCTCGAGGAGTGGCAGCGGCTGTATGAGATCACGGCCGTGCGCGACCACTTCCGGCCCCGCCCGCTGTCGTACTTCCAGCGCATGTGGACGGCCCTCAACACCGAGGACCCCAACCGGATGCGGCTGTACTTCGCCCAGCACAACGGTGTGAACCTGTCGGCGGCGACGATGCTGGTGGTCGGCGGGCACGTCTGGTACTCCTACGGCGCCTCCGACAACATCGGGCGTGAGGTCCGGCCCTCCAACGCGATGCAGTGGCGGATGCTGCGGGACGCCTACGCGCTCGGTGCCACCGTCTACGACCTGCGCGGCATCTCCGACTCGCTGGACGAGACCGACCATCTCTTCGGGCTGATCCAGTTCAAGGTGGGCACGGGCGGACAGGCCGCCGAGTACCTAGGCGAGTGGGACTTCCCGCTCAACAAGCTGCTCCACAAGGCCCTCGACATTTACATGTCGCGCCGCTGATTCCCCAGAATGTGCCCTCATACCACTGATACACCGCAGCCACGAGAAAGGTTCCAGGTCCGGCCATGGCGCTCACGCTCTACGTCGACACCGCGCGCTGGCGGGCGCATCACAAACGGGTGTCCGAGCAGTTCCCTGGGCTCGTCCCCGTCTGCAAGGGCAATGGCTACGGCTTCGGCCACGAGCGGCTGGCGGACGAGGCCACGTGCCTGGGCTCGGACGTCCTGGCTGTCGGCACGACGTACGAGGCCGCGCGGATCAAGGACTGGTTCGGCGGCGACCTGCTGGTGCTGACGCCATTCCGGCGGGGCGAGGAGCCCGTGCCGCTGCCCGACCGCGTTATTCGCTCCGTGTC
>CBFHCJ010000744.1:0-3188 GCA_965654005.1 uncultured Streptomyces sp.
GGTGGCGGACGTGGCGGCGGCCCGCCGGGACTACATGGACGAGTCCGGCGGCCGGTATGTGCACGTGATCGCGGACGGCGGTGTCGGCTGGTCCGGCGACCTCCCCAAGGCGATCGCCTGCGGCGCCGACTCCGTCATGATGGGCTCCCCGCTCGCGCGCGCCATCGACGCGCCGGGCAAGGGCCACCACTGGGGCATGGAGGCCGTCAACGAGGAACTGCCGCGCGGCAAGAAGGTCGACCTCGGCACGGTCGGCACCATCGAGGAGGTCCTCACGGGCCCGTCGCACACCCCGGACGGCTCGATGAACCTCTTCGGGGCGCTGCGGCGGGCGATGGCGACCACCGGGTACAGCGAGCTGAAGGAGTTCCAGCGGGTCGAGGTCACGGTGGCGGACTCGCAGCACCGGCGGTGAGGTGACGCTGCGCTCGGCTTGAGCGGAGGGAGGGGCCCGGTCCACCTGTCGGGGTGGGCCGGGCCCCTTCGCGCGTCCTACGTGTGCTCTTCGTGTGTTCTTCGTGTGTCCAAGCGCCCAGGTGGGGGCGCGTTTTGTTGCAGGGGGGCGCACGGTTGCCTTCGGGGCGAATGCGCGTGGGACGGCTGTGCCGAGGCGATAGTTCTCTGGGCGGCGTCGTGGAAGGGGGCCGCCCATGGGCCGCCACCGCAAGCCCACTCGCTGGGACCGTCTCCGTCTTCGGACGGTGAAGGCTTGGGACCGGATCCGTCTTCGGGCGGTGCAGTGCCGGAGGAAGTGGATCCTGCGGATTTACGGACGATGAGCGTCCACCCCCACAAGACCTGGGGGTGGACACTGCGCCATCGTTCAGGAGCCTGCCGCAGTACCCCCTGCGGCGGTCTCCGCTTTTTGTACGGTACCGGATCCGCCGTCGGGCGGTCTGGCACCACGAAGCGGTCACCCCTGAGAGAGTCAGGGGCGGACACTCCGTTCACCATCCAGGAGCCTCCGCAGTACTGCATCACCCGCTGCGCAGCCACCGCACGCGCCCCCTTCACAACCGATGCGCCGCCCCCGTAGGCGTAGCCCCCCGTGTGTCCAGGAACAGCTGCGCCTTCACTGACAACCCCTGCAGGTCATACGTCCGGTGCTGCTGGACCAGGATCGTCAGGTCGGCGTGGGCCGCCGCCTCGTACAGGGAGTCCGCGCGCGGGATCGGGCGGTCGAGGACGCTCCAGGAGGGGACGTGCGGGTCGTGGTAGCTGACGGACGCGCCCAGCTCCATCAGCCGCAGCGCGATCTCGTGCGCGGGGGAGCCCTGCAGGTCGGCGAGGTCGGGCTTGTAGGTCACACCGAGCAGCAGTACGCGCGCGCCGCGGGCCGACTTGCCGTGCTCGTTCAGGAGCGTGGCGGCGCGTTGGACGACGTACTGGGGCATGGTGCCGTTGACCTGCTGTGCGAGTTCGACCATCCGCAGATTGCGCCCTGTCAGGCCCGCCAGGTCCTGGGCGACGGCATGGCCGCCGACACCGGGACCGGGGCGGAAGGCCTGGAAGCCGAACGGCTTGGTCTCCGCGCAGCGGATGACGTCCCACAGGTCGACGCCCAAGTCGTGGCAGAGGACCGCCATTTCGTTGACCAGGGCGATGTTGACCTGCCGGTAGTTCGTCTCCAGGACCTGTACGGTCTCCGCCTCGCGTGGTCCACGCGCGCGTACCACCTTGTCGGTCAGGCGCCCGTAGAAGGTGGCGGCCGACTCGGTGCAGGCGGGGGTGAGGCCGCCGATGACCTTGGGGGTGTTGGCGGCCCCGAAGGCGCGGTTGCCGGGGTCGACGCGGCTCGGCGAGTACGCGAGGTGGAAGTCGCGTCCCGCGCGCAGACGGGAGCCCTGTTCGAGGAGCGGGCGCAGGAATGTCTCCGTGGTGCCGGGCGGCACCGGCGATTCCAGGATCACCGTGGTGTACGGGCGCAGCCGTTCGGCGAGTGTGCGGGCGGCCGCCTCCACCTGGGTGAGGTCGAGCGAGCCGTCTGCGCCGCGTGGGGTGGGCGCGCAGATGACGGCGGTGCGGACGCGGCCGAGTTCGGCGGGGTTGGTGGTGGGCCGGAAACCCGCCGCGAGCATCCGGCGCAGTTCGGCGGCGGTGAGGGAACCGGCCTCGGGGCCTGTCCTGTACCCGAGTGTGGCGATGCCGGCGGCTACGGCGGCCTGGGCCAGGGGCAGGCCGAGATGACCGAGTCCGATGACGGCGAGGTCTGCGGGCATGTCGTGGGCCGTCCTTCCCAGTAGCCGAAGCGGGAGAGGCGCGCAAGCCCTGTGGACAGAATGAGCGAGCGCAATGTCACACTAGGAGTAAATATGAACGAATTGCGGTATTGATGGGGCGGATTTCCGCGTGTGTTGTCCACAGGCTGCGGGCGCGTGGTGGCCGAAGTCGGGCATCCCGGTCAGACTTTGGGCACGGGGGATATGAGCCGGGCCCTGGGCCCTGCCCCCGGGCCGGCGTCTGCCTGGAGGCAGGACCCGGCCTGACGGGTGTGGCCGACGCGACATGGCGGGAGGCAGCGGTGAGGACAGGGACACTGGGGCCGGCGCAGCGCGCCGAGTCGCTGGCGGCGATGGCCGAGCGAGAGCTGGACGTGCTGGTCGTGGGCGCGGGAGTGGTCGGCGCGGGCACCGCGCTGGACGCCGTCACCCGCGGTCTGTCCACGGGCCTGGTCGAGGCGCGTGACTGGGCGTCGGGCACCTCAAGCAGGTCCAGCAAGCTGATACACGGCGGCCTGCGCTATCTGGAGATGCTCGACCTCGCACTCGTGCGCGAGGCGCTGAAGGAGCGCGGACTGCTGCTGGAGCGTCTGGCACCCCATCTCGTGAAGCCGGTCCCGTTCCTGTATCCCTTGCGGCACAAGGGCTGGGAGCGGCTGTACGCGGGCTCGGGCGTCGCGCTCTACGACGCCATGTCGATGGCCCGCGGCCACGGCCGGGGCCTGCCGCTGCACCGTCACCTGAGGCGCGGTCACGCCCTGCGCGTCGCCCCTTGCCTGAAGAAGGACGCGCTGGTCGGCGCGTTGCAGTACTACGACGCGCAGATGGACGACGCCCGTTATGTGGCGACCCTGGTGCGCACGGCCGCGTGGTACGGGGCGAAGGTCGCCAACCGCGCACGCGTCACCGGCTTCCTGCGTGAGGGCGAGCGGGTCGTCGGCGCCAAGGTGCGGGATGGGGAGGGGGGCG
>CBFHCJ010000745.1:0-3187 GCA_965654005.1 uncultured Streptomyces sp.
CCCCTCGCAAGGTGGGCTTCGGCGCGCTGTAGTTCCCAGCGAGTGGAGAAGGGGCCCGGTGGCGGTGTGCCACCGGGCCCCTTCTCTGCTCCATCCCGGTGCGGCCCATGATCCAGAACCGCACGGATGGAGCACATCTCCCGGACAGAGGAGGATTGCGCTCGGCATGCCGGGGGTAGGACCGGTACGACCGATTTGCCCAGGCAGCAGCCGTGCGGGAGGGAACCTGTCATGCTCCTCGAAGCGCTCGGCTCCGCCGTCCTCGGGCTCGCCCTGGCATGGGCGGCCGCACACCGGTTGCCGCACCGGCTGCCCACCCGTGCGCTGGTGCTGTCGACGGGTGTGGCGGGGGCTCTGTTCGGCGCGTTCGTCACGCACAGCGCGCTGGACTCGGCGAGTCTGCTGGTGATCCTGGTCGGCGCGCTGGTCGTCTCAGCCGCCTCGCTGTCACTGCTGCTGCGGCCCGCGGAAAGATTTCGCCGCCGCTCGGCGACGGCCTGAGGCCGGACGCCGGGCACGACGATGCCCGGGGCACCCCTGACGAACACCCACGACGACGACGGCGGCGCCACGGAGCCCGACCGCGGTGGCCTGCACGGCGCCCGCGCTGAAGTGAGCCGCGGCCGCAGTGGCTCGCGCGGCGCCCACCGAGCCGGGCCGCGCCCTACGGGTGTGCACCCGCGGCGACCGGCATCCGACCGGGGGCCTAACGCGAGGCCGTACGAGGGGCCTGACGCGGGGCGGTGTGGCGGCGGAGTAGGGATGTGGCGGGTTTGCGCCAGTCCTGCCCCGTCCGCTCCGCGTTTTCCTGTCCCGAACCCGCCATCCGACTACGGCCCCGCGTACCGCCCGCCGGGTCAGGCCGCCAGGCCCAGAGCCGCCATCCGCTTCGTGTGCGCCTCGGTGATCCGCGAGAACATCCTGCCGACCTCGGCGAGGTCGAAGCCGTCCGCGACGCCGCCGACCAGCATCGTCGAGAGAGCGTCCCGGTCGGCGACCACGCGCTGCGACTGGGACAGTGCCTCGCCCATCAGGCGCCTTGCCCACAGCGCGAGCCGCCCGCCCACACGCGGGTCGGCCTCGATCGCGGCGCGGACCTTCTCCACGGCGAACTCGGCGTGCCCGGTGTCGTCGAGGACGGCGAGCACGAGTTCGCGCGTGTCGGAGTCGAGCCGGGCCGCGACCTCCCGGTAGAAGTCACTCGCGATCGAGTCGCCCACGTACGCCTTGACGAGCCCCTCCAGCCAGTCGGAGGGCGCCGTCTGCTTGTGGAAGCTGTCGTATGCCGCGACGAACGGCTCCATCGCCTGCGTCGGCTCTGCGCCGATCTCGGTGAGCCGGTTCCGGATCCGCTCGAAGTGGTGGAACTCGGCGGACGCCATCTTCGCCAGCTCCGCCTTGTCCGTGAGCGTCGGCGCGAGCTTCGCGTCCTCCGCGAGCCGTTCGAACGCCGCCAGCTCCCCGTACGCGAGCGCGCCGAGCAGGTCCACGACCGCGGCGCGATAGTGGGGGTCGACGGAGGACTTCGCCCAGTCCTGGGCGGCGACTCCGGTGGGTTCGGCGGATGCGTCGGGGGTGCCGGGGGCGTGGTCAGGCGTCGTCATGAAGCGCACAATAGCCCGCTCACCGCCCGTCGGAAGCCCTGGTCATGCAGTGTGACGACGGCTACGTGACCGAATCGGCCATCGCGTGTGCGTGATTCCGGGGTATGGTGGTAATGCGCCTGCCGAATATTCGACGGGCCGCATGCATGAGGATGCCCGGTCGGTGGCCCGATCGGCTCCGACCCGACAGCCCTCCTCGTCCGTACGGCACTGTGCGTACGACATCCGGAGGGAGACCCTCAAGCGGTACGAGCGCTGGAGCGTCGGGGTGGTCCCGTGCCGCAGGCCCGTCCCCCAAGCAGGCCGACGTCATCCGTCTTCGGCACGGTCACGACCACCGCGCTCGCCTCGCATCGCGCACACAGAAGAGGCAGCACCCTGACTACGACTTTTCGTGAACTCGGGATCCTTTCCGAGACGGCCGAGGCCCTGGAAGCCGTCGGCATCATCAATCCCTTCCCCATCCAGGAGATGACGCTCCCCGTCGCCCTCGCCGGCACGGACGTCATCGGCCAGGCCAAGACCGGCACCGGCAAGACACTGGGCTTCGGCCTTCCGCTCCTCGAGCGCGTCACCGTCCCCGTCGACGTCGAGGCGGGTCGCGCCAAGCCCGAGGCCCTCACCGACGCCCCCCAGGCGCTCGTCGTCGTCCCCACGCGCGAGCTGTGCACGCAGGTCACCAACGACCTGCTGACCGCGGGTAAGGTGCGCAACGTACGCGTCACGGCGATCTACGGCGGCCGGGCCTACGAACCCCAGGTCGCGGCTCTCAAGAACGGCGTCGACGTGGTCGTCGGCACCCCGGGCCGCCTGCTGGACCTGGCCGGCCAGAAGAAGCTCGACCTGAAGCACGTGAAGTGCCTGGTGCTCGACGAGGCCGACGAGATGCTCGACCTGGGCTTCCTGCCCGACGTCGAGAAGATCATCGACATGCTGCCGGCGAAGCGTCAGACCATGCTCTTCTCGGCCACGATGCCGGGCGCGGTCATCGGCCTGGCCCGCCGCTACATGTCGCGGCCCACGCACATCCGTGCCACGGCACCGGACGACGAGGGCGCGACGGTCGCGAACATCGCACAGTTCGTCTACCGCGGGCACTCGCTCGACAAGCCGGAGATGATCGCGCGCATCCTGCAGGCCGAGGGCCGCGGACTGGCGATGATCTTCTGCCGTACGAAGCGGACGGCGGCCGACATCGCCGAGCAGCTCCAGCGGCGCGGCTTCGCGGCCGGCGCGGTCCACGGCGACCTCGGCCAGGGCGCCCGCGAGCAGGCGCTGCGCGCCTTCCGCAACGGCAAGGTGGACGTGCTCGTCTGCACCGACGTGGCCGCGCGCGGCATCGACGTCGAGGGCGTCACGCACGTCATCAACTACCAGTCCCCCGAGGACGAGAAGACGTACCTGCACCGCATCGGCCGTACCGGCCGCGCGGGCGCGAAGGGTACGGCGATCACGCTGGTCGACTGGGACGACATCCCGCGCTGGCAGCTGATCAACAAGGCGCTGGACCTCGGTTTCGGCGACCCGCCGGAGACGTACTCCACCTCCCCGCACCTGTTCTCGGACCTGGGCATCCCCGAGGG
>CBFHCJ010000746.1:0-3180 GCA_965654005.1 uncultured Streptomyces sp.
GCAAGGGGCAGGCGGTACGCGTGCGCATCGACTACTTCCAGAAGGGCGGCGGCCGGGTAATGCGGCTGGCGTGGCGTACACCAAGCGAACGCAGCACGCTCGCCGAGCACCAGCGGCAACTCGACCTGCGCCAAGCCACGCAGCTGCCGGCGGGCACCGATTGGTACGACTTCTGGACGGGCCAGCGCCATGCCGGTGGCGCGAGCACTTCGCGGCCCTATGCGATCGACGAGTTCCCGCTCTTCGTGCGCGCGGGCTCGATCGTGCCGCTGGGCCCGGTGGTTCAGTACACGGATGAGCAGCCCGACGCGCCCTACGAGATCCGCATCTATCCCGGAGCCGACGGCCGCTTCACGCTCTACGACGACGACGGCGAAACCTACCGCTACGAGAAGGGCGAGTACGCCACGGTCGCGCTCGCCTGGGACGAGGCACAGCGGACGCTGCGCATCGCTGCGCGCGAAGGTGATTTCCCCGGCATGACCACGCAGCGCACGCTGAACGTGCGGCTGATGCCAGCGCGTCCCGGCGAGCGCATACAGACGAAAACGGTGCGCTACCTCGGCGAACCGATCGAACTTCACTTCACGCCATGAAGGATACGGAAGCCACTCCATGAAGATGCACAAGAAGCTGCTCGCGGCGATCGTCGCACTGGCCTGGGCCGTCACGGCGCTCGCAGCCGCGGTCCTGGCCGTCGCCTCGCTGCCGCTTTCCGTGCTGGTCGCCGTCTCCCGGCATCCGATCATCGCGCTGGACGGCGACATCGCAGGCCCCACGCACCGCTGGGCGGTCGGCCACCGGGACATCACGCACGCGTTCCGCATCCTGTCGGACTGGGTGTGGGACCCGGCGACCATGCGCATCCTGTGCGGGGCCGCCGTGGTCTGGCTGGTGCGGCGGCACCGGGCGTGGTGGCTCGCGCTGTGGGTGGCGGGTACCTGTGCGGTGGGCGCACTGGTGCAGACGTCCCTCGAAGCAGCCGTCGGCCGTCCCCGCCCCGTGTGGCCGAATCCCGTCGATTCGGCGCACAACGCCGCCTTCTCCTCGGGTCAGTCCATGACCCCGCGCACAAGGCGTCCTTGACCCGCGGGCGCCGCGTCGCGAAAGATCATCCTTATGGCGATCAAAGGCGTGCTCTTCGACTTCTCCGGAACTCTCTTCCGTATCGAGTCGGCCGAGTCCTGGCTGCGTGCGGTGCTGGCGGAGACCGACATCGCCCTGTCGGAAGCGGAGTTGGTACGCGCGGCCGAGCGGCTGGAGACGGCGGGCGCGCTGCCCGGCGGCGCCTGGCCCGCGCGGCCGCTGCCGGACGACCTCGCCGCACCGTGGGCGGTCCGGGACCGCAGCGCCGAGGCGCACCGGGCCGCCTACACCGGCCTGTCCCGTCAGGTGCCGCTGCCCGACCCGCGGCTCCATGACGCGCTGTACGACCGCCATATGACGCCCGCCGCGTGGCGGCCCTACCCCGACACGGCCGAGGTGCTCGCCGCGTTGCGCGGGCGCGGGATCGCCGTCGGCGTGGTCAGCAACATCGGCTGGGACCTGCGTCCGGTCTTCCGTGAACACGGGATCGACCCGTACGTGGGCACGTACGTACTGTCGTACGAACACGGCATCCAGAAGCCGGACACCCGGCTGTTCGCCCTCGCCTGCGACGCGCTCGGCATCGCCCCGCAGGACACACTGATGGTGGGGGACGACCGGCGCGCGGACGGCGGCGCCGCGGAGCTGGGCTGCTCGGTGCACTTCGTGGACCACCGCCCGGTGACCGAGCGCCCGGACGGGCTCCGTCCGGTGCTGGACCTGGTCGACTGAGCCGGGGCCGGGCTCGTCAGCTCTGGTAGCCCTCCACCTGGGAGGCGGGGAGGACCTGGGCGTCGTCGGGGTTCTCTCCGAACTCGGCCTTCGCGCGGCGCCGGCGCAGCAGATCCCAGCACTGGTCCAACGCGCGCTCCAGCTCGGCGAGCCGTTCGTGTTCCGTCTCGCTGTCGATTCGGCCGGACGACAAGGCGTCGCGCAGGCCGCGCTCCTCGTCCACCATGGCCGTAATTCTGGCCAGGATCTGCTCTTGATCCATGTCCGTACGCCTCCTCGGGGACTCGTGCCCACTCTAGGGACGGTTCAGCCGGCCTGCGACAGCTGCGTAGGAGGTGGGGCGCGAACCACGGTTGTCTGGTCGCGGTGGACGTGCGTCGCGCCCGCCTCGGACGATCCCCCGCGTCGCCCGAGGCAGACGGCAGCCCGGAACCGACCCGTCGGGGCCGGGTCCGGATGCCTTGAGTATAGTTGGCTGGCAGCCAGTCAACGCAGGAGTACAGGATGTCCCCGCGCAGCGCCTCGGTCAATGAAGAATTGCGGCGGCGTTCCCGCGAACGGCTCCTGCAGGCCGCAGTCGAACTGGTCAGCGAGCGCGGCTACGAGGCGACGACGCTCGGCGCCATCGCGGACCGCGCCGGATCGGCCCGGGGCCTGGTGTCGTACTACTTCCCCGGCAAACGACAGCTCCTCCAGTCGGCCGTGCACCGGCTGATGCACCGCACCCTGGAGGAGGCGCTGGAGCACGAGCCGCGCACGGAGGACGGCCGGGAGCGGATGGCGCGGGTTGTCGACGCGATCCTGGGCCTCACCGTTCACCATCCCGTGCTCATGCGTCAGCACATGGCCGGAATACTGCAGGCCGAGGGGTTCGTACAGTGCCCCGAGCAGCAGCGGCTGGCGGAGCTGCTGCGGGACACGGTCGCCCGACACGGGTCCACGGACACCGACACGGATTACCCCGTGCTGCGTGCCCTGCTGATGGGCGCGGTCTACGCGGCGCTGGTGCCTGGCGTTCCGATGCCACTTCCCGTGCTGCGGGCGGAGTTGTTCGGGCGGTACGGCCTCGACTCGGAGATGGGCGCCCCGCCGCACCCCGAGGGGGCCGTGGAGGCGTACGACACGGATCTGTCGCGGTTCTTCGCGACGGAGAGCCGTGACCCGGAGAAGACCACGAGCCGGGGACCCTGAGCGTGCCGGTGCGTCGGCACCGCACTCCTGAGCAAGCACCTGTTCAGCAGCGGGCGTGACGTGGTGTCAGGAATCCGGCGTCGCGCGCCCCCGCGATCAGTTCCAGCGATCTGCGGCGACTGCGTCCCGTGGCGCACATCACCGCGAACACCGGGTCGGCGCCCTTCCCTT
>CBFHCJ010000747.1:0-3160 GCA_965654005.1 uncultured Streptomyces sp.
TCCGGCAAAGTCCCGGCCGCGACCGGTCGGGCGGTGTCGTTCCACTCCACCAGCACTCGCCCCCGCTCGTCCTCCGACAGCACCTCGATGCGATTCAGCGGCGTATCCGGGGCTGTTTCGAGTGCGGTGACGATGTTCGCAGTGGCGGTCCGTGCCAACGCGCAGACCAGTTCAGGATCGATGGGAGCGGTCGCCTGGACAGTGAAGGTGAACCCGGTCCCGGTGTCATCAACGGAGATACTCAGGGGGTAGTTGGTGCGCTCCCGGGTGTAGAGCACGTCGATCCCGGCAAGGCTGTCCGCGCGCACAGTGGTGGAATCGTTACGGTAGTTGAACAAAGAGGTGAACAGCGGGGTTTGCGCGGGCAGACCGCTGGCCTGCTGTGCCAGTGCCAACGGGGCGTGTTCGTGCACCAGCAGGTCCGCCAACAGTCCCTGCATGGACCGGACCGCGTCGATCACACCTGTCTGGTCGGTGCGCACCCGCACAGGCAGCGTGTTGATGAACAGCCCCGGCACACGATCGGCTCCAGCCCCGGCCTGAAACCGCCCGAACAGTACTGTGCCGAAGACGATGTCCTCACCTGCTACCGCCGCAGCCACCACGCGTGCCCACACCACATGCAAAACGGTGGCTGGGCTCACCCCCAGCAGCCGCGCCTGCTCACGTACCCCCGCCGCGAGCTCGGCATCCAGGGTGACCATGGCTTCGCTGACCTCGCTGCCGTCACTGCGCACGTCCAGCAGCCCGAACGGGGCCGTCGGCTCGACCACATCCCCCAACAAGCCCGCGAAGAACTCCTGGTGCTCCGCACGACTGCCCCTCATGCGAGCTTGGGCAACAAACGTACGAAACGGGAGGGGGGTCGCCAATCGGTCCTCACGGCCGTGCAGAAACGCACCCACCTCATCCAGCACCAGCTTCTGCGCCGTGTGGTCCTCGACCAGGTGGTGTGCGTCCAACCGAAGCAGCCAGCGTTCAGAACGTGCGTCCGAAGCGACATAGGCACGGATCAACGGCGCCTGGCTGATGTTGATCCACCCACCGCATGCCGCCAGGAGCTGTGACACCCTGTCCATCTCGGCACCACCGGCATCAAGTTCGATGTTCTCAACCGGCAGGGTGGCACGACGCAGAACGACCTGGACCGGTTCGTGCAAGCCCTCCCACACAATCGCCGTGCGCAGGATGTCATGCCGGTCGATCACATTCTGCAACGCGGCCAGGAAGGCATCCATCCGCTGGCGGGAGTCGAATCCCAGCACCGACGAGACCACATACACATCCCCACCCTCGCCGGCCACGCCGCCGCCACGGTCCTCGTTGCCGCAACCACTCATCAGATGGTGGAAGAAGATGCCTTCCTGTAGTGGCGCAAGCGGATAGATGTCCACCACGTTCGCTGCACCGCCCGAAACGGCGGTGACCACCCGGTCGATCTCCTCAGCGGTCAGACTCACCAATGGCAGCATGTCTGGTGTGATCACCAAAGACCCAGGCGGGATACGGTTCGCGGGCACCTCAACCTCAGGCCGCCCCACTACGGTTGCCAGGCCTGCCAGCGTCGGTGAGGTGAACAGTGTCCGCACATCCACAGCCAGCCCGTGTGCACGCAACCGCTCCACCAGCTTCACCGCAAGCAGTGAATGCCCGCCCAGATCGAAAAAGTTATCGTCCACCCCGACCTGAGGCAGGCCCAGCACCTCAGCGCATACCCTGCAAAGGATCTCTTCCTGCTGGTTGGCTGGTGCTCGTCCCGATACGACGGCCTGGAATACGGGCGCCGGCAAAGCTTTACGGTCCAACTTGCCGTTCGGTGTCAGCGGCAGCCGGTCCAGCACCATCACAGCGGAGGGCACCATGTACTCCGGCAGGACCCCGGCGACCCGGGCCCGGATATCCGCACCGTCCACAATGCCGTCCCCGGCGGGCACGAGGTAGGCGATCAGGCGCAGCCCACCGGCCGGGTCCTCCCCGGTGGTCACAACAGCCTGCGCGACCTGCGGGGATTGCGCGATGACCGTCTCGATCTCACCGAGCTCGATACGGAAACCACGGATCTTGACCTGATCGTCGGCACGACCGACGAACTCCAACTGCCCGTCCCGTCGTCGGCGGACCACATCACCCGTCCGGTACATCCTCTGCCCGGCATCGCCGAATGGGCAGGCGACGAACCGCTCACTGGTCAGGCCCGGCCGACTCCAGTAGCCCCGGCTGAGCTGTTCTCCGGCGATATACAACTCCCCGGCGACTCCGGGGGGTACCGGCTGCAAACAGGGGTCGAGGACGTACAGGTGCAGGGCTGGGATGGCCTGCCCGATCAGGCTTGTCAGCGGGGTCCGGTGGGCGGAGTCGGCATGGATTTCGAGGTAGCTGGCATGCACGGTGGATTCGGTGGTGCCGTACATGTTGACCAGCACGGGCGCATCGTCCGCGTGGCGGGAGTACCAGTCTTGCAGCTGTGTGACGTCCAGTGCCTCGCCGCCGAGGATGACGGTGCGCAAGGCCAGTTCCCGGCTGAGGGCGGGGTTTTGTGCGTCAGCGTGTATGAGCTGGTAGAAGGCGGAGGGTGTCTGATTGAGGACGGTTACCTGCTCACGGACGAGCAGGTCCAGGAAGTCCTGCGGGGAACGGGAAACCTGGTAGGAGACGACCACTACGCGTCCGCCATGCAGCAAAGCGCCCCATAGCTCCCATACGGAGAAGTCGAACGCGAACGAGTGGAACCAGGTCCACGCGTCGTCGGCACCGAAATGGAACCACGGCCGTGTCGCGTCGAACAGGCGCGTCACTCCGCTGTGCGCTACGACCACGCCCTTGGGCCGCCCGGTGGACCCGGATGTGTAGATCAGATAGGCGGGGTGCTGGGGTAGCAGGACAGCCCGGCGCTCGTTGTCGGACAGGTCCGCAGCATCGAGCTGCTGCAATTCGGCAGCGGTCCGGGGATCATCGAGTGCGACCCAGGGGAGCTCCTGCGTACCCGCCATGTCCAGTGGTGGCCGGGTGGCGTGGTCCGTCACCAGTAGCACCGGCTGGGCGTCGTCGAGCATGAAGGCCAGCCGCTGCGCGGGGTAATCCGGGTCCAGCGGCACGTATGCCGCGCCGGCCTTGACCACCGCCAGCAGAGCGACCACCAGGTCCACGGAGCGCTCCATCA
>CBFHCJ010000748.1:0-3155 GCA_965654005.1 uncultured Streptomyces sp.
GTGGCGACCTCAGCCGGGGTCAGCAGCGGCTCGGCATCAGGGGTGCGAGCGGTCATGAGCGGCCTCCTCGGGAGAACCGAACCTTCTCGGTTCTTTCCTCTAAATTCTGCACCTTGACCCGCGTTGCCCGAAATGGCGGACGCGAGTCGAGTCGGTTATAGGACGAACGGCTTGTCCTCGGCACTACAACTACACCATCTGTCCAGCCGCGTCGGCCAAACCGATGGAATTGCCCTCCCAGGTGTCCATCAGCGACGGAAGCCGATGGACCATGCCATAGCGGACAGTCACGCCACTGTGACGATCAGTCACAGGACGATCACGAGTCACCAGACCCCCCAAAGCGCGTAATGCTGAGCTTCCGCCCATAAGCGAGCAGATAGAACCTCCCCCGGGCTCCTTGTCCTATTTTGGCATGAGGAGGGCCATAAGGCGCAAGGTCCTCGTAAGTGCAGTCCATCACGCTTGGACGACATTGGTCCGGATCGGGACCTACGTCCTCCATGCCCGTCTGCGGTACGTCAACCATGAGCCAAGGGTTGTCACTTCACCATGTCTCGCGGGTCACAAATCGTGCACTCGTTCGCCAGTGCCCCGGCTGAGGGACCGCCCTCAGTTCGCCGACCGACGGTCCCGTACGGCCCGCCAGCGCTCCACCAGCCGCCCGTACGCCTCGCCGGCCGTGACCCCGTCCCCGCGCCGCAGGGCCTCGATCCCCCCGGCGACGTCCGCGGCCGAGTGGTCCCCGTCCAGCTCGGCGGCCGGCAGGATGTGGACGAGCCCTCCGTAGTCCAGCTCCACCAGCGACCGCGGATGGAACTCCTCCAGCCACCGCCCCACGTCCACCAGACCGTCGATGAGCGGACCCTCGTCGATCGCGTCCCTGAGCGTCCGCAGTGCCCGCGCGGTGCGCCGCCTGGCCTGCACCATGGGCGTGCGGTAGCGCAGCATCGGCGGAATCTCGCCGGTCCCCTCGTCGTACCGGCGCTCGTCGTCGGAGACCAGCACGAACCAGTTCAGCGGCACCTGCCAGATCGCGGTGCGGATCCACGGGCGGGCGTCCGGGTTGCGCTCCAGCCAGCGCTCGTAGTCCTGCGTGGCCTGGCGGCGCACGACGGGCGGCAGGACCGCGTCCAGGACCGGTGCCGACAGCTCCTGTGCCAGCTCCCCGAGCGCCTGCCAGCCGCGCAGCCGGGTGCGCCACGGACAGACGCACAGCACCCCGTCCACCTCGGTCACGAAGGCGTCGCCGCTCTCGTGCACCGGCACCGGGATGGGCGGGGTGGGCAGCAAGTCGGCCAGGGAGCGGCGCAGTTCGTCCTGGTACGAGGGACGGTCGGGGCGCCGCGCGTACCGCGCCCAGTGGCTGCGTTCCGGCTCGGGGAAGGCGGCCAGCGGTTCGTACACGCGCAAGTAGGACGCGTACGGAACGATCACCGAGGACACCTTGGGCACGCCTGCTCCCTCCCCATCGGACCTGAGCCGAAACCCGTCCGGGCGCGGCCCGGCGGGGTGGAAAACCCTTCCAAATCGTCCCACGATCCGACTCCGGCGTACTCCGAGGGAGGGTGATCCTCTGCACTGCGCCCATGACGGGCGCGCAGACGCTCTACGCTCATGCCACGGGCCCCGCCACCCGCACGGGATCCGCCCCTCAACCGCCGCTACACCACCGGGAGTCACCACCGTGGCCGACGTAACCGACGGCGTCCTGCACACCCTGTTCCGCTCGGACCAGGGAGGCCATGAGCAGGTCGTGCTCTGTCAGGACCGGGCCAGTGGCCTCAAGGCCGTCATCGCGATCCACTCCACCGCCCTGGGCCCCGCCCTCGGCGGCACCCGCTGCTACCCGTACGCGACCGAGGAGGAGGCCGTCACCGACGCCCTCAACCTCGCGCGCGGGATGTCGTACAAGAACGCCATGGCCGGCCTCGACCACGGCGGCGGCAAGGCCGTGATCATCGGAGACCCCGAGCGGATCAAGACGGAGGAGCTGCTGCTGGCGTACGGCCGCTTCGTGGCCTCGCTCGGCGGCCGGTACGTCACCGCGTGCGATGTCGGCACGTATGTGGCCGACATGGACGTCGTGGCGCGGGTGTGCCCCTGGACCACCGGGCGCTCCCCGGAGAACGGCGGCGCGGGAGACTCGTCCGTCCTGACCGCCTACGGCGTCTTCCAGGGCATGCGGGCCTCCGCCCAGCACCTGTGGGGCGACCCGACGCTGCGCGGCCGGAAGGTCGGCGTCGCGGGTGTCGGCAAGGTCGGGCACTACCTGGTCGAGCACCTGCTGGAGGACGGTGCAGAGGTCGTGATCACGGACGTACGCCCGGACGCCGTGCGCCGGGTCACCGACGCGCACCCCGAGGTGGCCGTGGCCGCCGACACCGACGCCCTCATCCGCGGCGCACATCCCCTCGGGGGCCTCGACATCTACGCCCCCTGCGCGCTGGGCGGGGCCCTGAACGACGACTCCGTGCCCGCGCTGACGGCGAAGGTGGTGTGCGGCGGGGCCAACAACCAGCTCGCGCACCCGGGCGTCGAGAAGGACCTCGCCGACCGCGGGATCCTGTACACGCCGGACTACGTCGTCAACGCCGGCGGTGTCATCCAGGTGGCCGACGAGCTGCACGGCTTCGACTTCGACCGGTGCAAGGCAAAGGCGGCGAAGATCTTCGACACCACGCTGGCCATATTCGCACGTGCGAAGGAGGACGGTATTCCGCCGGCCGCCGCGGCCGACCGGATCGCCGAGCAGCGGATGGCGGAGGCCCGCGGACGGTGACGTTCCTCAGGGGGGCCATCCGGGTTTGACCGGTACCCGCCGATGGGCGGTTGGAGAGAACTCTCACTTCGATCGGCGGGTCGTGCGCCAATAAGTGGTTAAAATCGGCCGTGACCAGCGAGGACAGGGCGCCTCGACGGTTCTGTGCACACGCCCGTTCTGCGGGCGACGTACCGTATGGGCGTGGGCTCAGGTACCGTGGAAGCCCTACGGACCGGCCTCTCCACGGAGAGTCCGTTCCGGATCATGAACGCGTGTCAGACTCTGGGGCCGTCGAGCCCCGTCGTTGAGGGGGTCGAGCCATGGGGCGCGGCCGGGCCAAGGCCAAGCAGACGAAGGTCGCCCGCCAGCTGAAGTACAACAGCGGTGGGAC
>CBFHCJ010000749.1:0-3155 GCA_965654005.1 uncultured Streptomyces sp.
CAACCCGCCCCCACACCCGAAGCCCACCACAGGACCTAACAAAGCCCTACTAGGACTACCGTTCCCACGAGAACGAGGACGAGGACACCGACACCGACACCGACACGTACGCGGACACGGATGCCCAACGGCCCCAGGCATCAACCCGGTTGTGCGTCGGGCGTGTAGAACTGCGCACGGACGCGGCGCAGCCACGCCTCGGCCGCCGCCTCGTCCGGCCGGTCCGGCAGCACGCTGCACGTCTCGTCGAAGGCGCTCTCGTAAAACCGGAGCAGGGACTCGGCGGCCGTGGCGTTCGCGGCCACGCGCTCACCGAAGTCGTGGTACTCCTGCGGGTTCTCGACACGGATGGTCACGTGCCCGGTGGTATACAGCTGCAGCCCCTGGTGGCACAGGCGCTTGAGGTGACGGGCGTGTTTGGCGGTGCGCCCCCGGGTGTCCGCGGAGAAGGACCCGTCGCCACGGGACTCGAGGCGCCTGAACTGCTGGGTGGCGTAACCGAGGTAGGCGTCGCGGACACGCTGCGCGGACAGCAACGACGTACGGATGCCGATCAACTCGTCCCCGAGCGGCGTCCGTACCTCGTACAACTCGTCCGGCAGCCAGACGAGTTCCATCGCGGTCGGGTTGCCGCCGAGCGCGAGCCTGCACCACTTCGCGGCCTCGTGCAGAGTGCGGTCCGGAACCGTGCTGACGTGAGACTCCTTCGGCCGGTGCAGGCCGTGCAACTGCTCGGTGGGCGCCGCGAACATGCCGAGCCGGTCCACGTCGGAGCCCTCGTGGGCGAGCCCGTAGGCGGTCGAGCCGACGATGCCGGACAGCAGGACGTTGGGGACGGTCATGGTCGGCCGCCTTCCTTCGCGGTGGTGATGGGCGGGACGCTAGCCGCCGCGTCGCCACCACGGCCAACGATTAATCGACGAGCGCCCTGGGAGGACGGCGAGGACGCCATCGCGGCGGGGCTACGTCGCGCGGGCCGTGGTGTGGCGGTCCCGGAGGCTCCCGCCTCCGGGACGTACACCGTCGATGACCGACTGCGGGTCGAACCCGCCACGTCCTGCGTGACGCCCTACGCACCACCTCACTCGTGCCGGTGGTCTTCACTCACGTCGATCGCTGAGGGGAAACTCGATCACCGATGGGAAAGCTGACTCATGGGAACAGCGCGATCCCGGCGAGGATCAGCAGGACTATGCCGGCGATCAGCGCGGCGGTCGCCCAGGGGCCTCGGTGCTTCAGCGGCGCCGCGGATCCGCCGCCACGCGGCCGGTCCTCCGGCAGTTCGGGGTTCGCCGGACGGTCCCCCGCGTAGAACTGCTCGTCGCTCGGGTAGACGTTGCGGGGATCCTTGGCGGCGCGGGGATCGATCTCATGTGGAGTAGCCATGGGACCTCCTTGCGCGGTGCTCGCCAGAGTCGAGTACCCGGCCCGTGCAGGGTCACGCGTCAGGGGCGCCGGGCCCGCCTTCCGGACCGCCGCCGGGTTCACCACTTCCCGGGCGCGTAGTCCTTCAGGAAGACGCCGTACAGGTCCTCGCCCTGTTCACCGCGCACAATCGGATCGTATACCCGGGCCGCGCCGTCCACGAGGTCGAGCGGGGCGTGGAAGCCCGCGTCCGCGAGGCGCATCTTGTCCGGGTGCGGGCGCTCGTCGGTGATCCAGCCGGTGTCGACGGCCGTCATCAGGATGCGGTCCTTCTCGAACATCTCCTCGGCGCTGGTGCGCGTGAGCATGTTCAGGGCCGCCTTGGCCATGTTGGTGTGCGGGTGGCCGGCGCCCTTGTAGCCGCGGTTGAAGACGCCCTCCATCGCGGAGACGTTCACGATGTACGTACGCCGGGCGGACGACGCGGCCATCGCCGGGCGCAGGCGGCTGATCAGGATGAAGGGCGCCGTGGAGTTGCACAGCTGGACCTCGAGCAGCTCGACCGGCGTGACCTCCTCGACGGTCTGGATCCAGCTGTTGGTGTCGTGCAGGTCGGGGACCAGTCCACCGGCGTCGATGGCCGTACCGGCGGCGATGCGCTCCAGGGACGCCGAGCCCGAGACCAGGGCCAGGTCCGTCACGTCCTGCGCGGTGAGCGCGCCACCCCCGGCGACCGGGAGCGCGGCGACGGCCCCGGAGCCGAAGGTGCCGATGACCTCGGCGGACGGCAGCTCGCCCATCGGGAGCGGGGCGGACTCGGCGGCCACCAGCTCGCTGTAGGCCCCCGGGGAGCGGCGGACGGTCTGCGCCGCGTTGTTGATCAGGATGTCCAGCGGGCCCTCGGCCACCACGGAATCGGCGAGCGCCACCACCTGGGCGGGGTCACGCAGGTCGATGCCGACGATCTTCAGCCGGTGGATCCACTCGTCGCTGTCGGGCTGGGCCTTGAAGCGGCGGATCGCGTCGTTCGGGAAACGCGTGGTGATCGTGGTGTGGGCGCCGTCGCGCAGCAGCCGCAGCGCGATGTACATGCCGATCTTGGCACGGCCGCCGGTGAGCAGGGCGCGCTTGCCGGTGAGGTCGGTGCGGGCGTCACGGCGCGCCCGGTTATCGGCGGCGCAGTTCTGGCAGAGCTGGTGGTAGAAGTAGTCGACCTCGATGTAGCGGGTCTTGCAGACGTAGCAGGAGCGCGGGCGCCGGAGTATCCCCGCGATCTGGCCGGTTTCGGTGGCCGACGACGGCAGGATGCCCTCGGTCTCGTCGTCGATACGCTGCGCCGAGCCGGTGGCGGTGGCCTCGGTGACCGCCTTGTCGTGGGCGGTCTTGGCGGCGCGGCGCTCCTGGCGGCGGCGCTGCTTGACCGTGCGGTAGATCTGCGAGGTGGCGCGGCGCACCTTGATCGCGTCGGGGTGGTCGACGTCGAGTTCGTCGAGCTCCTCGAGCACGCTGAGGCAGACGGCCAGGCGCTCCGGGTCGATGCCGGGCCCGTACGACACCTCGTCCATGACCGCCGAGCCGCCGCCCGCCAGGCCGTCCTCTGTCACCGTCATCGCGCTGCCGTTCCTCGCTCACCCGCGCAGCGCTCCGATCGCGCTCGCTTTCGAACGGGGAATTTTACGGAGCGACGGGCCGGGTCACCAAACTCGGGATGATCATGGAACGTGGCGGTGGTCGGAAGACGGCGCGGGTGGCGACCGTCGCGGTCATGGGCGCGGGTGCGGAGGCGCCTG
>CBFHCJ010000750.1:0-3154 GCA_965654005.1 uncultured Streptomyces sp.
CCCTGGAGTGGCTCGCCGCCTACCGCTTCGGCGGCGACGTCTGGGGCTACCCCGAGGGCGAGGTGTACTTCCCGGGCTCGCCGATCATGCGGGTCGAGGGCTCCTTCGCGGAGTGCGTGCTGCTGGAGACCGTGATCCTCTCCATCCTCAACCACGACTCCGCTGTGGCGGCCGCCGCCTCCCGCATGGCCTCCGCCGCCGGGGAGAGGCCGCTGATCGAGATGGGCGCCCGGCGCACCCATGAACTGGCCGCCGTGGCCGCCTCGCGCGCCGCGTACGTCGGCGGCTTCACCACCACCTCCGACCTGGCCGCCGGCTTCCGGTACGGCATCCCGACGGTCGGGACCTCCGCCCACGCCTTCACGCTGCTGCACGACAGCGAGCGGGACGCCTTCCGGGCCCAGGTCGAGTCGCTGGGCCGGGGCACCACACTGCTCGTGGACACCTACGACGTCACCGAGGCCGTCCGGCTGGCCGTCGAGATCACCGGGCCCGAGCTGGGCGCCGTGCGCATCGACTCCGGCGACCTGCTGCTGGTGGCGCACCGCGTGCGGCAGCAGCTCGACGAGCTGGGCGCGACCAAGACGAAGATCATCGTGACCTCGGATCTGGACGAGTACGCCATCGCCTCGCTGCGGGCGGCGCCCGTGGACGCGTACGGCGTCGGCACCCGGCTGGTGACGGGTTCCGGCCATCCGACCTGCTCGATGGTCTACAAGCTGGTCGCCCGCGCCGAGTCGGCGGACCCCAAGGCCCCGCTGGTGCCGGTGGCGAAGAAGTCGATCGGCGGCAAGACGTCCATCGGCGGGCGCAAGTGGGCGGCGCGGCGGCTCGACGAGCACGGGGTCGCCGAGGCCGAGGTGATCGGCACCGGGTCGGTGCCGGACGAGCTGGCGGACCGGCAGCTGCTGGTCGAGCTGATCAAGGGCGGTCAGGTCGTCACCCGGGAGCCGCTGGACGCCGTACGCGACCGGCACGCGGCCGCGCGCGCCGATCTGCCGCTGTCGGCGACGCAGCTGTCGCGAGGGGAACCGGTGATTCCGACCGAATACCTGTGACCGGCGCGGGGAATGCAACGGCAGCGCCCCCACACACACCCGGCCGACCACCCTGTGCCCCCTCCCGTACGGCGCCCGAAGTCTCTAGGCTTGGCAGTTCGTGTAGTTCACGTAGTTCGTACGGACGGCCGGGCCCGCACCCTCCACACCGAACCGCTGCCAAGCCGAAGGACACCGACCATGCGCCGCGCCTTGATCGTCGTAGACGTGCAGAACGACTTCTGTGAAGGCGGCAGCCTCGCGGTGGCCGGGGGTGCCGATGTGGCCGCCGCGATCACCGAGCTGATCGGGCAGGCCCCCGCCGGGTACCGCCACGTGGTGGCCACCCGCGATCACCACATCGCTCCCGGGGGTCACTTCGCCGACAACCCCGACTACCACCACTCGTGGCCCGCGCACTGTGTGGCGGGCACGGAGGGGGTGGGCTTCCACCCGAACTTCGCCCCGGCGGTCGCCTCCGGCGCGATCGACGCCGTGTTCGACAAGGGGGCGTACGCGGCGGCGTACAGCGGGTTCGAAGGGGTGGACGAGAACGGGGTGTCGCTCGGCGACTGGCTGCGGGCACGGGGGGTCGACGAGGTGGACGTGGTGGGGATAGCCACGGACCACTGCGTGCGCGCCACCGCGCTGGACGCCGCGAGGGACGGCTTCCGCACACACGTGCTGCTGGATCTCACGGCCAGCGTCTCCGAGGAGACGACGGAACGGGCACTGGAGGAACTGCGGGAGGCGGGCGTGGAGCTTTCCGGCAAGCCGGTGGTGTCCTAGCCGACTGCTCGTGGGCCGGGGCCGCCCGTCCGCCTACACCCGGGCCGTCTCGCGCCTCAGGAGGGCCCGGATCGGGTGCCACAGTTCCTGGGACAGCTCCTGCGTGGCGCTGTCGGGGGCCGTGCGCCATATCAGGCCGTCGGGGTGGTGCAGGACCGCCGTGATCTCGTCGGGGGTCGGCGGGACCGCGTTGCCGCGCAGAGAGACCGCCCGCAGGCCCAGGTTGCGCAGGCGCGTCAGCGCTCGAGCGCGGTTCTGGGCGAGGACCAGGATGCGGACGAAGCCGCTGCCCGACCCTGGACTGGGCAGGTTGAGAGCCACCACCACGCTGCCGCTCGGCAGCTTGCAGAAACCTCCTGCGGCCATTGCGTGTCACACCCCCGTGAGACCTGGTGTCAATAAGAGAGCCACAGGACGCACCTAAACACGATCGGCCGCGACCCGCCAGAGGGTCCCGGGCGATCACGCTCTGACCTGTGGAAATGCTATTCAGCTTGTGAGTATTGCCACTACGGGCATGATCACCGGGAGGTCGCCGCACGTCG
This sequence comes from uncultured Streptomyces sp., assembly GCA_965654005.1. Classification (GTDB taxonomy): domain Bacteria; phylum Actinomycetota; class Actinomycetes; order Streptomycetales; family Streptomycetaceae; genus Streptomyces. The sequence continues at coordinate 2,372 of CBFHCJ010000750.1, forward strand.
ACGGCGGCACGGCCACCGTTGTGGGTCGACGTGCCCTTGTGGTCGTCGAAGACCGGGACGCCCGCGCGGCCCCATCGACGGCGCGCGAGTCGGTCCGCTTGGCGGACTCGATGACTCCGTGCGCCCCCAGTGCTTCGGCACCGTGGGTTAGGTCACGCTTACCAACCGTTCCGCTCGGGCATGCAGGCGAATAGAGTCGATAGACGGAGCGTCGGAACGGCGGCGGTTTGCCCTGTCGACACCGTTGTCATCCCACGATTCTCAGCCACACCCCAAGTGCCCCAGTTTCACCACAGTTATCCGTATCCTCCCCCATCGCGAGAGGCACCGGGGGGAGATCCCCACCCCGAGGAATGGCCATGCCTCGTCCGACTGTCGCACAGCTCACCTACGGTTCCTGCACCGTGATCTTCTCCACCCTCGCCATGCTGCTGCTGTCACAGACGGGTTCGGGCCTGGGAATCGCCGTGATCGCCCTTGCGGCGCTCGCGCTCGGACTGCTCGTCGCCGTGACGGTCCCCCTGCCGAAGTCCGCGTCGGCCGCGGCCGCGCGACCCGCCACGCAGCAGCAGGCTCCGCCGGGGCGCCCGACGGCGTCCGTCGGATCCGGCGCGTCCGCCGAGCCCGTACACGAGCCGGCGAATCCCTGAACCAGGCGTGCAACCCGTAGGGAACACATGAACCGGCGGGTCCCGGTCGCAGGGCCCGCCGGTTCATACGTACGCCACCGCCCCCTTCTTCACCCCCGCGACTCGCGTCAACTCGTGCTCACCTCGACCGGTT
>CBFHCJ010000751.1:0-3146 GCA_965654005.1 uncultured Streptomyces sp.
CCACTGGGCGGCCTTCAGCGCCGGGTTCGCGGCGGCGATATCCCGGCCGAGGGCGAGCGCGGGCTCGGCCCAGTCCAGCACGGCGACCGGACGCTCGCCGTCCCAGGTCGCGCTGACCGCCCAGGTCGCCGCGCCGGTCCCGCCGCCGACGTCCACATGGCTCGCCGGCGCCCACCCGGGCACCGCGTCCGCGAACGCGTCCAGCGCCGCGCACACCGCCTCGAACGTCGCGGGCATCCGGTATGCGGCATACGCGACCACGTCCGAACGGTCCCGCAGCACGGGCGCGTCGGTCGGGGTCCGCCCCCGGTAGTTGGCGATCAGCCGCTCCACGGCCTGCGCGGCCTGCCTGGGCGGAAGCCCGTCGAGCAGCCCCGCGAGGGCGGCGCGGAGGGTGTCGGCTGGGGAGACGGGGGCGTTCACATGGCGATTCTCTCAGGTCCCCCGGACCGCCCGCGCCAGCCGATCCGCCGCCACCGCCCGCACCCGGTTGTCCGGCTCCCGGCGGCGGGGATGGACCGTGTTCGCCAGCAGGATCAGGAAAGTGTCCGTCGCCGGGTCCAGGACCAGTGACGTACCCGTGAAGCCCGTATGGCCCACCGCGCCCCGGCCCGACAGCCCGCCCATGAACCACGACTGGTCGACCGAGAAGCCGAGGCCGGGCGGGGTCAGCATCAGTTCGACGAAGTCGGGGCCCAGGATGCGCGCGGGGCCGTAGGAGCCGCCGGACAGCAGCGTGCGGCAGAAGACGGCCAGGTCCCGTGCCGTCGAGAAGAGGCCCGCGTGACCTGCCACCCCGCCGAGCGCCCACGCGTTCTCGTCGTGGACCACGCCCCGCAGCATCCCCCGGTCCGCCTTCGCCCACGGCCGCCGCTGGTCCTCCGTCGCCGCCGCGTCCGGGCGCGGCCCGAAACCCGTCGCCGTCATCCCGAGCGGCCGGGTGATGCCGTCGCGCACGAGCACGTCGAGCGTGCGCCCGGTGATGCGGTGCAGGACGTGCTGCAGGAGCAGCAGATTCAGGTCCGAGTAGCAGTAGGTGCCGGGCCCGGCCACCGGCGCCTCCTGCCGTAGCAGCGCCAGCCGTGCCGCGTCCGACGCACAGTCGTGGAGCGGGAGTTCGGGCCGCAGCCCGGAGGTGTGGGTGAGGAGTTGGCGTACGGTGATGCCGTGCTCCGCCGCCGCGTGGAAGTCCGGCAGGTACGCCGCCACGCGCGCGTCGATGCCGAGCTTCCCGCGCTCCGACTGCTGCATCGCGGCGACCGCCGTGAACAGCTTGGTGAGCGAGGCCAGGTCGAAGGGCGTGTCCACGGTCATCGGCACCCGCGCCTCGGGCGGCAGTTCGACACCCCGGTCCACCGCCGCGTCGTACGCGGCGTACCGGACCGCCCAGCCCACCGCCTCCTCGACGGCGATCACCGGGCCACGCCCGGCGACCACCACGGCACCCGCCGCCCAGGGGCGCACTCCGCGGACGGCGTCGCGGATCTCGCGTACGAGAAGACGCAGTTCTTCCGGATCGAGCCCGGCCTTCTCCGGGGTGTCGATGCGCAGTCTCGGTGCGCTCAGCTGTCTGCTCCTCTCACGCCCGCGCGTCTGTTCCAGGGACGGCACAGTGCCACGAAGCAGGCGACGGCCACCAGTGCCGCCGCCAGTTGGACGACGGCCATAGGGACGGCGGTGTGCTCACCGGCGATCCCGACGAGCGGCGAGGCGACGGCGCCGATGAGGAAGGAGACCGTGCCGAGCAGCGCGGACGCGGAACCGGCGTTGTTCCGGGTGCGCAGCAGGGCGAGCGCCTGGGTGTTGGGCATCGCGACGCCCATCGCCGACATGATGACGAACAGGGCGGCGGCGACCGGCGCGAGCCCCACCTGGCCGAAGACGCCCGCCGACATCAGCAGCAGCGCGGTCGCGGCGAGCGTGACGACCGCGAGGCCGGCCGCCAGCACCCTGTCGAGGCTGACCCGGCCGACCAGGACCTTGCCGTTGATCTGCCCGACGACCACCAGGCCAACGGAGTTGAGGCCGAACAACAGGCTGAAGGTCTGCGGGGAGGCGCCGTAGATCTCCTGGATCACGAAGGGGGACGCACTGATGTACGCGAACAGCACGGCGAAGGCGAAGCCGCCCGCGAGCGTGTAGCCGATGAAGACGCGGTCGGCCAGCAGGGTCCGCATGGAGCGCAGGGTCTCGCCCACTCCCCCGCCGTGCCTCTCGGCCGGCTCGAGCGTCTCGGGCAGCCTCACCCACACGAGCGCCGTGAGCGCGATCCCGACGGCGGTGAGGACGACGAAGACGCCCCGCCAGTCGGTGACGCGCAGGATCTGGCCGCCGATCAGCGGCGCGACGATCGGCGCGACCCCGGAGATCAGCATGAGGGTGGAGAAGAACCGGGCCATGGCGACGCCGTCGTACAGATCACGGACGACGGCCCGGGCGATCACGATCCCGGCCGCGCCCGCGAGCCCCTGCAGCAACCGGAACGCGACGAGGGCCTCCGCTGAGGGCGCGAGCGCGCACAGCACGGTGGCGACGACATAGACGACCAGGCCGGTGAGCAGCGGGCGGCGGCGTCCCCACTTGTCGCTCATCGGGCCGACCAGTAACTGCCCGAGCGCCATGCCCGCGAGGCAGCCGGTGAGGGTGAGCTGCACGGTCGCGGCGGACGCGTGCAGGGACTTCGTGACCTCCGGCAGGGACGGGAGGTACATGTCCATGGCCAGCGGGGGTGTGGCGGTGAGGCCGCCGAGGATGAAGGTGACGAGGAGACCGGTACGGCGGAGGACGGCGCCCCGGGCGGGGGACGCGGGGACGGGCGGCGGCTGGTCGGCGGGTGCGGGTCTCGCGGGTGCCGGCGCCTCCACCTCGGTTATGTGGCCTTCCGGTTCCTTGCGGTCGCGCGTGGTACAGCCGCGCTCGGGCATGCGCCCCTCCCTGGTCGTTCGGTCCGCGACCTATGCTCTCAGCTCCTACGGGCCGACCGGGTCGGTGTACCGAGGGACGGACAGGGGCGGACATGGTGGTGGGAGGGGCCGACGGACGGGTGCGGTGGGGAATCCCGGCGACCGGGGGGATCGCGGCGGCGTTCGCGGCCGATCCGGTCGATCTGCCGGACGTGGAGACCGTGGCGGTGGCCTCGCGGAGCG
>CBFHCJ010000752.1:0-3143 GCA_965654005.1 uncultured Streptomyces sp.
ACCGCCGCTACACCACCGCCGCTACACCACCGCCGCTACACCACCGCCGCTACACCTCGCCCAACGTCACGACGACGGTGTTCTGCGCCCCGTTCCGCGTGTACGTCACCGTCGTCTTCTGCCCCGGCTTGTAACCGGCCAGGACCTCCGCGAGGGACGTGATCGTGGTGATGTCCGTGAGGTCCACCTTGGTGATGATGTCCCCGACCTGCAGGCCCGCCTTGTCGGCCGCGCCGCCCTTCGTGACGTCGGCCACCGCCACGCCGATGGGCTGGGTGCCCGTGATGTCAAGCACCGTGCGGCCGACCATGTTGAGCGAGGCCCGCCCCGAGTTGGTGACCTTGCCGCTCTTGACGATCTGGTCGGCGACGGTCTTCACCATGGACGCAGGGATCGCGAAACCGATGCCGGGCGCCGTGCCGCCGAACTTTTGGTCGATCGCGGCGATCGTGGGGATGCCGATGACCTGCCCCTCGAGGTTGACGAGCGCGCCCCCGCTGTTGCCCGGGTTGATGGGCGCCGAGGTCTGCACCATGTTCGGGATGGTGGGGCCCGGAGCCCCGTTCGAGGGCCCCTCGCTGACGGTCCGTGCGGTCGCCGACACGATCCCCTGGGTCACGCTCGACGACAGCCCCAGCGGCGAGCCCATGGCGAGAACGATCTGCCCCGCCTCGACCTTGGCGGAGTTCCCGAAGGCGGCTGCCTTGAGCCCCGCCGGCGTCTTGTCCAGCTTGATGACGGCGAGATCCTGGTCCTGGTACGAGAAGACGAGGTGCGCGGTGAGCGTGACCACGCTGTTGGCGGTCGTCACACTGAATGTCGTCTGGTCCCCCACCACGTGCGCGTTGGTCACGATGTGGCCCTTGTCGTCGAACACCACGCCAGACCCTTGGGAATTGCCGGCCTGGATCTGCACAACGGACGGCAGCACGTTCTTGATGACCTTCTGGTACTCGTTCTGCAGGGCGTCGGCTGTCACCGGGCGGGCGGGCCGGGTGGTCGTCGGGCCGTCCTTGGTCCCCGGCGAACCGGAGTCGGTGCAGCCGTCGAGCAGGACGAGCGAGATCAGGGAACAGACGGCGAGCGCGGCGCACAGCCGCAGGACACCGGCACGGGATCGGACACGGAAAGCCTTCATGTCCCGAGTGTCCGTTCGAGGCAGTCGTCATCGCCTTCCCGATACACCCGAACGAGTTACGCCCTCAGCCGCGCACTCCGCACAGGTGCAGCAACGCGGCCACCTGTCGATACGGATCGGTACGCCCGGCCCGTTCCTCGACCGCCAGCAGCGTCTCCGCGTCGGCGGGCGGCTCCGCCCCGTCCGCCGCCGTGTCGGTGAAGACCCGCACCCCGTACCAGGCGTGCAGCGGTGCCCCGATCCCCGCCAGCGTCGCGGTCAACGCCTCCAGCCGGTCCGCGCGCACATCGAGCCCGAGCCGGTTGCGGTACGAGAGCGTGTCGAAGGCGTCCATCGCGGCCGCCCAGTCCCCGGACAGCCCCGGCCGCATCGCCAGCGCGTCCCCGTTCCGTACGAGCAGGGAGAGCAGCCCGCCGGGGGCGAGCATCCGAGCCAGCCCCGCCAGCAGGGCGTCCGGCTCCTCGACGTACATCAGCACTCCGTGGCACAGCACCACGTCGAAGCCGCCCGGCAGGAAGTGCACGCCCGTGTCCCGGCCGTCGCCCTCGATGATCCGTACGCGTTCCCGGATGCCCTCCGGCTCGCCGGACAGCGCCTCGCGGGCCACGGCGATCATCTTGGCGTCCTGCTCGAGGCCGGTGATCCGGTGCCCGGCACGCGCCAGGCGCAGTGCCTGCGTGCCCTGGCCCATCCCCACGTCGAGAACCCGCAGCCGCTGCCCGACCGGGAACCGCCCGGCTATCTGCTCGTCGAGCTGCCGGGCCACCAGCTCCTGCCGTACGAGATCACGCAGACCGCCCAGCTTGGTCAGCCAGGCATCCGTCGCGCCCCCGGAGAAAGAAGCCGTGCTCAGGGCCGCTCTCCGCGCTTGACCTGCGGCTTCGGCAACCGGAGCCGACGCATCTGCAGGGAGCGCATCAGCGCGTAGGGGATGGCGCCCCGCCTGTTCTGGTCCGGGAAGCGCTCGTTCAGCCGCTTCTTCAGCCGGAACGCGGAGAAGATCGAGTCCAGCACGATCAGGGCGATCACCACCAGCCACAGCAGCAGCGCGAAGTTCTGCAACGCGGCCACCCGCACGACGCTCAGCACCAGGATGACCACGGCCATCGGCAGGAAGAACTCCGCGACGTTGAAGCGGGAGTCGACGAAGTCGCGCGCGAACTTGCGGACCGGGCCCTTGTCCCGAGCCGGTAGATAGCGCTCGTCACCTCCGGCCAGCGCCTGGCGCTGGCGCTCCAGTGCGGCGCGGCGCTCCTCGCGCTGCCGCTTGGAGGCGTCCTTGCGGGTCGTCGGCGTGTTGGCGACGCTCCGGCGCTGGGACTGGGCCTCACTGCGCTTGGGCGTGGGCCGACCCTTCGGGGCCTGAGGGTCACGGGGCTGCTTGGAGTCGGTCACCGGCGCCTTGTCGGCGACCGGTGCCTTCTCTTCCTTGGCACGGCTACGGAACACAAAACCCAAGGGTACGGGGTCAGCCCGCATGGACCCCAGTCCTGTGGGGAACGATCCGGCAACACCGGTCGTCTGTAGTGGGACAGAGGGGCCTGAAAAGGAAGAGCGCCGACGTTCTTCCGGAAGGCGGCCAAGGGAATCAGGGGGTCTCCCGTACGTAACCTCGGGGGACACCTACTCCCTACGCCGGAGTGGGACCGTACGCAGTCGTCCTTGGGGATGACCGCATCCGTTCCCGAACAGTGCGGTAATGGATGCAGGGCCCGTACTGTGGGTTCTGTCGCAGTGTGCTGGAGCTGGAGTCCGTCAGAAGGGGGCGCGCGAAGCCCATGAGCGGTGTCATGAAGCGTATGGGGATGATCTTCCGCGCGAAGGCGAACAAGGCCCTTGACCGGGCCGAGGACCCGCGCGAGACCCTCGATTACTCGTACCAGAAGCAGCTGGAGCTGCTGCAGAAGGTCCGCCGCGGCGTCGCGGACGTGGCCACGTCGCGCAAGCGCCTGGAACTCCAGCTCAACCAACTCCAGCAGCAGTCGTCGAAGCTGGAGGACCAGGG
>CBFHCJ010000753.1:0-3143 GCA_965654005.1 uncultured Streptomyces sp.
CGAGCAGACCGTGACCCGCTACGGCCGCACCGAGACCGTGTTCACCGCCGAGACCAGCTGTCTGTGGTACGGCTCCTTCCATATCCAGACGGTGAAGGTGCTGTTGCTGCGCGAGGACACCACCGACACCGGCTACGACCTCGCGCTGATCTCCACCGACCTGACCTCGTCGGCCGGGCAGCTGGTGGCCCGCTATGCCGCGCGGTGGTCGATCGAGGTGACCTTCGGCGAAGCCCGCGGCGTCCTCGGCGTCGGCCAGGCCCACCACCGGACCCGGCGCGCGGTCCAGCGAGGGGTACCGTTCGGCCTGTACTGCTACACGACAACACCGTTGCGTTTACGTCCGCGAGCGGTTCGCAAGTCCGTGCTCGAAGAACGTGACGGTGGTGTGGACGGTGTAGTTCTGGCTGGTCGTGGGGTGTTGTCCGGCGTTCGGTCCGTATTTGCTGGTGGGGTTCTTTCGAGTGCGGGCCTTGACGCGTTGACGGCGGTGGGCGGGGTGCAGGGCGTCGAGGACAGCCCGGCCGATGGTGCCGACGAGGTTGGCGGGTCCCGTCGGTGGCAGGATCGCGGTCGCGGTGGTCACGGTGTCGCGGGCGGTGGTCTGCAGGACGGTGAAGCTGATGCGGTCCATGTCCAGGCCCGGCCGGGTGCAGGCGGTGTCGGATGCGGCACGGATCAGGGCCTGGTAGGTGGTGAGCAGGGCGTAGACCTCCTGGTCGAGGCCGGTCAGGCAGCGGGAGCGCAGGACACGGCCGTCCAGCATCGTTGCCTTGATCGAGAAGTGCGTCGTCTCAGTCCACCACCCGTGAAGCACTCGAAAGCGGTTCGAGTTCCTGTGAGTTGGCGATACTCCAGGTAGAAGCCCTGCTGCGGCTGGCCGAGTTGGTCACGCGGCTGCGGGGCCGTGTGGACATGGCGGGGGGTGACGACCGGTGTCCGGACCTGACGGACCTCCCCCTTGAGCTTGGTGTGGACGGCGCTTCCTGCGGAGAGGCGAGTGTTGGCTGTGCGGATGCTGGCGGCGTGGGCGAGCCGGGCGGCGAGTCCCGAACGCCGGGAGAGGAGCGGGACCAGTGAGCGGCTCCTTCATTCCTCCGTGGGGCCAGTCACAGGGCAAGATCCGGGCTGAGCACCGGGACCGCACCGCCCTGGTGTACGTGCGGCAGTCCAGCCGGCAGCAGGTGATCGAGCACTCGGAGTCGACGCGGCTGCAGTACCGGCTGGTGGAGCGTGCGGTCGCGCTGGGATGGGCCCGCTCGCGAGTCGAGCTGATCGACGACGACCTCGGGCAGTCCGCGGCCACGGCTGACACGCGGCCGGGCTTCGCGAAGCTGGTCACGGAGGTGACCATGGGCCGTGTCGGCCTGGTCCTGGGGATCGAGATGTCCCGGCTCGCCCGCACCGGCCGCGACTGGCACCAGCTGATCGAGCTGTGCTCGCTCTCTGGTGCCCTGCTGGCCGACCTCGACGGCGTCTACGACCCCGCCTACTACAACGACAGACTGCTGCTCGGGCTGAAGGGCACCATGTCCGAGGCCGAGCTCTACCTGATCCGGCAGCGCATGGAGGGCGGGAAGCGCGCGAAGGCTGAACGCGGCGAGCTGGCCCTGCGCCCGCCGATCGGCTACTGGCGCCGGCCCTCCGGCGAGACCGTCCTCGAACCCGACGAGCAGGCCCGCCGCGTGGTCCGGCTGATCTTCGACACCTTCGCCAGCGTAGGCACCATCAACGGCGTCCTTCGCCACCTCGTCGCCCATAGCGTCCAGATGCCGGTCCGCTCCGCGTCCGGCCCCGACAAGGGCGACCTGACCTGGCGCCGCCCCACCCGCGAGACTCTGCAGATCATGCTGCACAACCCGGTCTATGCCGGGTACTACGCCTATGGGCGCAGGCAGACCGAGACGCGCCACAAGAAGCCGGGACGGCCCTCGACCGGGCGGGTGGTGACCGCGATGGACCAGCGGCACGTGCTGCTGCCCGACCGGCTGCCCGCCTACATCACCGCCGAGCAGTACCACGCGAACCTGACCCGCCTGGACGCCAACCGGCAGACCTCAACGCATCCCGGGACACCGCGCGGCGGCGCGGCCCTGCTCGCCGGACTGCTGCGCTGCGGCAAGTGCGGCGGTCACCGCATGGCCTCGCACTACCACCACCACGCGGCCCATCCGGTCACGCACAACTACTCGTGCGCCTTCTTCCCCGTCAACTACGGAACCGGCGAACGCTGCCAGACCGTCGCCGGGCCCGTCCTCGACCGCCATGTCACGGCCCAGCTCATGGACGCCGTCGCCCCCGCCGCTCTGGAGGTCTCCCTCAAAGCCGCCGAGCAGGCCGAGGCCGAGCGCGCCGTCCTCGACACCCTGTGGCGCCAGCGCCTGGAGCGGACCCGCATCACCGCCGACCGCGCCCGGCGCCAGTACCAGCTCGCGGAACCCGAGAACCGCCTCGTCGTCCGCCAGCTGGAGAAGGACTGGGAGGAGGCGCTGGCCGAACAGGCCCGCCTGGAGGACGAGTACGCCCGCTTCACCGAGGCACTCCCCGCCCGGCTCGACGACACCGAGCGGGACGCCATCCGGCGTCTGGCCGCCGACCTGCCCGCCCTGTGGTCACACCCGCGCGTCACCCAGGCCGAGCGCAAGGATTGCGCGTCCTGGTCGAGGCCGTCACCGTGTCCGTCATCGGCGACAGCGAACTGGTCGACGTCACCATCACCTGGGCCGGCGGTCATCAAACCCACAGCCAGGCCGTCCGCCCCGTCCAGCGCTACGACCAGCTCTCGTACTTCCCCCGCATGCTCGAACGCCTCGACGAACTCGCCCGCCAGGGCCTGAACGTCGGACAGATCGCCCGCCAACTCAACGCCGAAGGCTTCCGCCCACCCAAGCGGACCAGCCGCTTCACCACCGAACTGGTCGGAAAGCTCCTCATCCGGCACGCGATCCGCGCTCCCGGCCGCCGCCGGAGCCCAGCCCCTGAGCCTGGCCCGGACGAGTGGACCGTCCGAACCCTCGCGGACGAACTCGCCATGCCCGCCGACACCGTCTTCACCTGGATCTACCGCGGCTGGCTCACAGCCGCGAAGCCCCCCGGCGCCCGCTCCTGGATCATCCGCGCCAACGCTGACGAACTTCGTAGAC
>CBFHCJ010000754.1:0-3141 GCA_965654005.1 uncultured Streptomyces sp.
GTCGCCGGCGTACAAGGAGGCATCCGTGCCGCATGTCCTGGTCCTCAACGCGTCGTACGAGCCACTGGGCGTCGTACCGCTCCGCCGCGCGCTCGTACTGGTCCTCGAGAACAAGGCCGTCTGCCTCGAGGAATCCGGCGCCTTGATGTATAGTGCAACCGTTACTGTCCCCGCACCCAGCGTGGTCCGGCTGAAGAGGTTCGTACGGGTCCCTTACCGGGGGCCTGTTCCGCTGACCCGTCGGGCGCTGTTCGCCCGCGACGGCGGCCGGTGCATGTACTGCGGTGGCGTCGCAACCAGCGTCGACCACGTCATTCCGCGCAGCCGCGGTGGTCAGCACGTCTGGGACAACGTGGTGGCGTCCTGCCGCCGCTGCAACCACGTCAAGGCCGACCGGCATCTCTTCGAGATCGGCTGGCGGCTCCGCCACAAACCCGCCCCGCCCACCGGTCTGGCCTGGCGCATCATCGGCACCGGGCACAGAGACCCGCGCTGGCTGCCATACCTGCGGCCGTACGGCGCGGACGACGCTTTGGCCCGGATCGACGGCATCTCCGCCTGACGGTCCGGGCCTTCGCGTTCTCCGGGCATGGGCAGCCGCCCGAGCTCGGGTCCGGCCCCGGGAGTCCCCTGTGCCCCCGGGGCCGGCCGTCATGTCACGCGTAGCGGAGTTCGAGGCTCATCGCGCCACCTCCGCGGTGTGTACCGAGAATATGTAGTGAGTGGACAGTGACCACGGAAACTCGCCGGTCGGAGGTCGTGCGCGGCGCCCGTCCGCCGGGTACGGTCTGTGACCGAACGCACATTGTCCGTCCTCGTACGTCTGCACACGCGCCCACTGGGTAGGCCTGCTCTCACCCGCACAAGCCGTACGACGACAAGGAGACCCCCGTGGCCGCACCGGCACACCCCCTGCTCCCCGCCCTGTCCAAACCTGAGGCGGAGCCGTCCGCCGACCTCAGGACCACCCTCTGCGTCCTCAGCTCCGAGGGCGCCCGCACCGAGGCACCGCTGACCAGCGAGCCGCCGCTGCCCGACGCCGAGCCCCTCACCAGCGAACCCCCGCTCGCCGACCTCACACCGCTGACCAGCGAGCCCTCCGCCGTCGGCCCGGACCCGACGGGGCTCTAGGTGACACCGGCGGACCCCGCGCACGACGGAACGCCACTGGCCCGGCTCGCCGCGCTGCACGGCGTCGCCACCTCCTACCGCCCCTCCCCGGACCGTACCGTCGCGGCGTCGGACACCGCGGTCACCGCCGCCCTGACCGCGCTCGGCGTCGACGCGAGCACCCCGGACGCCGTACGCCGCGCCCTCGCCGCACGCGAGAAGGAGCTACGCGAACGGCTGCTGCCGCCGACCCTGGTCTGCTGGGGCGGACGGCCGCCCGCCGCGCTCGCCGCCCTCCCGGACGGCACCCGCCTCAGGATCGAGACCGAACAGGGCGAGACGCGGGCCTCGGCCGAACAACTCCCGCCCGGCGTCCACACGTTGCACGTCACCGCACCCGACGGACGCAGCGCCGAGGCCCACCTCGTCGCCGCTCCCGCCCGGCTGCCCGCACCGCCGGCCCGCTCGTACGGACTGCTCGTCCAGCTTTACTCCCTCCTCTCCCGCCGCTCCTGGGGCATGGGCGACCTCGGCGACCTGGCCGAGCTGACCGCCTGGGCCGGGCGGGCACTGGGCGCCGGGTTCGTGCAGGTCAACCCGTTGCACGCGGCCGTACCCGGCGCCCCCACCGACCCGTCCCCGTACCGGCCCTCCTCGCGCCGCTTCCCGGATCCGGCGCACCTGCGCGTCGAGGACGTCCACGAGTTCCCGTACGTCGAGGACCGGTCCCGCCTCCGCGCGCTGCTGGAGCGCGCCGCGCGGCTGCGGGAATCAGTCCTCCACAAGGGCACGTTGATAGACCGCGACGCCGTGTGGGAGCTCAAGCGCGAGGCGCTCGAACTCGTGCACGCCGTCCCCCTCGGCCCCGGACGGCGCGCCGCCTACGTCGACTTCCTCGCCGAGGAGGGCGAGGCGCTGGAGGACCACGCGACCTGGTGCGCGCTCGCGGAGGTGTACGGCTCCGACTGGCTGAGCTGGCCCGCCCGGCTGCGCGACCCGCGCTCGGCCGAAACCGCCCGCGCCCGCGCCGAGTTGATGGACCGTGTCGACTTCCACACCCGGCTCGCCTGGCTGACCGACGCCCAGCTCGCCACCGCCCAGCGCACCGCGCGCGACGCCGGGATGGCGGTCGGGCTCGTCCACGACCTCGCGGTCGGCGTGCACCCGGGCGGCGCCGACGCCTGGGCGCAGCAGGAGTATCTGGCGGCCGGCATGTCCGTGGGCGCCCCGCCGGACGCCTTCAACCCGCGCGGCCAGGACTGGGGGCTGCCCCCGTGGCGTCCCGACCGCCTCGCCGCCTCCGGCTACGCGCCCTACCGCCGGCTCCTGCGCGCCCTGTTCCGGCACGCGGGCGCCCTGCGCATCGACCACGTCATGGGCCTGTTCCGGCTGTGGTGGGTGCCGCGGGGGCAGCCGCCCACGGAGGGCACCTATGTCCGCCACGACGCCGAGGCCATGCTCGCCGTCCTGGTCCTGGAGGCCTCGCGCGCCGGGGCGCTGGTCATCGGCGAGGACCTCGGGACGGTGGAGCCCTGGGTACGCGAGGCGCTGCACGAACGCGGGGTGCTCGGCACCTCCGTCCTGTGGTTCGAACGGGACTGGGAGGGCACCGGGCAGCCCCTGCCGCCCGAGCGGTGGCGGGCGGACTGCCTGGCCACCGCCACCACCCACGACCTGCCGCCGACCGCTGCCCGGCTCACCGGCGAACACGTCGAACTCCGCGACCGGCTGGGCCTGCTGACCGGCCCCCTGGACGAGGAACGCGCGGCGGCACTCACCGACACCCGCGAGTGGCTCGCCCTGCTGTCCCGGCTCGGACTGCTGAAGGGGACGGGCGGAGGGGGCCCGGCGGTGTCGGAGGAGATCGAGATCCAGGCCGTCCACCGCTTCCTGCTGCGCACCCCCGCCCGGCTGATCGGCGTGTGGCTGCCCGACGCGGTGGGCGACCGCCGCCCACAGAACCTGCCGGGAACCTGGGACGAGTACCCGAACTGGCGCCTGCCGGTCGCGGACGCCGAGGGGCACCCGCTG
>CBFHCJ010000755.1:0-3130 GCA_965654005.1 uncultured Streptomyces sp.
GACCTGTTCCGGCTGGCGCCGTCAACGACGTACGCCCGCGACTGGGCAGACCGAATGCGAGATGAATGGAGTCGAGCGTGACCAGGGTGATCGACCTGCGGCATTACGGACAGGGAAGCCTCCCTGAAGGCTTCAAGCAGATGCTGATCGATGTGCATGCCGAGGCCTACGCCGATGCGATGGACGACGAGTTCAACCAGCGGTTCCCGTGGTTCGTCGATCACTGGTCAGGAATGGATGGCTTCACCTGCGTCGTCGCTTTCGACGGTGACGAGCCGACCGGCTTCGCGTACGGCGCCCCGCTCCAGCCGGGCCGTGAGTGGTGGCGTTCCACCGTGTTCGAGCCGAACAACGGGTACACCGCGACCTACGCCGTCTCCGAGGTCATGGTGCGCCCGCGGTGGCGGAAGCAGGGGATCTCGGAGCGGCTCCACGAAGCCCTGCTGAAGGAACGCAGCGAAGATCTCGCTGTGCTTCTGGTCGACGTGACGCATCCGAAGGTGCAGGACCTGTACGAGACGTGGGGCTACGAGAAGGCGGGTGAGCAGCAGCCCTTCGCTGACTCCCCGGTGTACGCGGTCATGGTGAAGAGGTTGCACCCCTGAGCGGCCCCGCCCCGAGTCACCCACGTACAGCGTTACGTACCGGCCCAGTTCGTGATCACCGTCGGCTGCGAGAGCGTGGCCCGCACCCCCCTCATCTCGAAGGGCCGGGAGAACATGCCGCCGTTGCCCTCCTTGCTGAAGCGCGACGGCAAGTTCCCGGCCGGGGAAGGGCCACATCAGCGACCTGGACGCAGGCGGAGCGAGTGCGGAGCCGCTGTAGAAGATGGGCTCGCCCTTGGTATCGGTGTCGTCGGCGGTGGCAAGGCTGTAGCCGGTGACTTCTCCGGTGACGGGACCGAAGCGGGGTCGGACCTTGATGCCGAGGGACGTCAGCACGGCGAAGAACTCGTTCTCGTCGCGGGCTGCCGCGGCCGCGGCATAGGCGTGCTCGCAAAGCCAGACCCGTGCCGTGTTCTTGCGGCCCCGACCGGCCACCTCACAGAGCGGTGGGGGTACTCCGCCGCCAAGCGGCGGATCACGCCCGCCACGACGGCGATGCACCCGCCCACGACGCGACGCAAGCACGCTCCCCACCGCGGATCACAGCGACGGCAGCTCCGGAGCCGTCTTCGCCGGACGTTCCTCCAGCGCGGCCAGCGCGATACGCACCGCCTCGTCCAACTGCACGTCCCGCCCGGCCCCGTGGTCCTGCGGCGCCTGTACGACCTCCACGTCCGGGTCGACGCCGTGATTCTCGACGCCCCACCCCGGCCCCTCCAGCCAGAACGCGTACTTCGGCTGCGTCACCAGCGTCCCGTCGACCAGCCGGTACTTGCTGTCGATCCCGATGACCCCGCCCCACGTCCGGGTTCCCACCACGGGCCCGATCCCGAGCGCCTTGATCGCCGCGTTCACGATGTCCCCGTCCGACCCGGAGAACTCGTTGGCTACGGCGACGACCGGCCCGCGCGGTGCGTCCGCCGGGTAGCTGTACGGCCGCATCCCACGCGGCAAATCCCACCCCACGATCCGCCGGGCGAGCTTCTCCACGACCAGTTGGGAGGTGTGCCCGCCCCGGTTCTCCCGGACGTCCACGACCAGCCCCTCCCGGGCGACCTCGACCCGCAGGTCCCGGTGCAGCTGGGCCCACCCGGAGCCCACCATGTCCGGCACGTGCAGATACCCGAGCCGCCCGCCGGACCTCTCGTGCACATACGCCCGCCGGTCCGCCACCCACGCGTGGTACCTGAGCGGCTCCTCGTCCGCGATCGGCACGACAACGGCGTGCCGCAGTTCGCCCCCGCCCGCCGGGGAGATCGTCAGCTCCACCGGTTTGCCCGCCGCCCCGACCAGCAGCGGCCCGGGCCCGGTCACCGGATCCACCGGGTGCCCGCCGATCGCGACGATCGTGTCCCCGGCGCGTACGGCGACGCCGGGCGCGGCCAGCGGCGCGTGCGCGTCGGGGTCGGAGGTCTCCGAGGGAAGCACTCGGTCGATCCGCCAACTGCCGTCCGCGTGCCGGGAGATATCGGCCCCGAGCAGCCCCTGCCACCGGTCCGCGCCGGGCCCATAGCCGTTCGGTGTGACGTACGCGTGCGAGGTGCCCAGCTCGCCCTGCACCTCCCAGAGCAGGTCCACGAGGTCGTCGTGCGTGGCGATGCGCCCGAGCACCGGGCGGTACCGGTTCAGTACGCCGTCCCAGTCGACCCCGCTCAGGTCGGGCCGCCAGAAGTTGTCGCGCATGAGGCGGCCGACTTCGTCGTACATCTGCCGCCACTCGGCCGCGGGGTCGACGCTCTGCCGTACCCGCGACAGGTCGACGGTGATGTTCGCGTCGCTGTCGTCGTCGTTCGGGGCGCGGCGGTCGCTCGGTACGACCTTGAGCTTGCCGTCGGTCCACAACAGCACCCGCTTGCCGTCGCCGCTGACCGCGAAGTGCTCCGCGTCCGAGGAGAGGTGCTCGATGCGCTGCTGGACGAGGTCGTACCGCTCCAGCTCGGTCCTGGGGTCGGGGTCGTCGGGCGTGGCCCGCGACGACCCCAGCACACCCCGCACCGGATGCCGCAGCCACAGCACCCCGTCCTTGGCGGCCCGCAGCCCGGAGTAGCGCGCGGCCTGGACCGGGAAGGGCACGATCCGGTCGGCGAGCCCTTCCAGGTCTATCCGGGTCGTGGGCGCGCCCTCGCTGTCGGGCGTCTCGTCCTTGTCGGGCGCCTCGAAGGGGCGCCCGTGGCGTTGCGGCCCGAAGGGGGACGGGGTGGTCGCGGCGAGGGTGATCAGATGGGGCCGTGAGCCGCCCACGAAGGCGAGATCGAATACATGGTCGTCGTAGACCGGGTCGAAGGAGCGCGCCGAGAGGAACGCCAGGTGCCTGCCGTCGAGCGTGAACGCGGGCGAGTAGTCCTGGAAGCGCAGCGGGGTCGCCTCCGTCACCGACAGGTCGGCCGTGTCGGCGAGTTTGAGCTGCCGCAGCGGGGACGGGCCGGGGTGGGACCAGGCCAGCCAGGCCGAGTCGGGAGCGAAGACGAGTCCGCTGACCTCGCCGTCCTCGCTGCGGTCGACCTCGCGGACCTCGCCGCTGTCCC
>CBFHCJ010000756.1:0-3114 GCA_965654005.1 uncultured Streptomyces sp.
AGCTCACGCCGAACCACGCATGCGCCATCCAGATGCCGACCGCGCCGACCACGGGGATGCCCACCCACGAGATCCAGAGCGGCAATATGGCCCCACACCGGGCGCGGGGCCGGATGAGTCCGCCCCCAACGCGGATCTGGCGCCCTTGAATGCCATGGAGATTCCGGCGCTGTCGAAGAAGGCGACGGAGGAAGCGTCCAACAAGGCGAGGGAACAGACGTCCGACGGAGGCGAGGCGACCGAGGGGAGCGAGGGGAGCGAGGCGAGCCAGGGGCAGTACATCGGCCCGCGCCCGCGCATCGTCACACGACGGGGCTGGGGAGCCGACGAGACGCTGCGGGAGGGAGGCTTCCTCTACACCGACAGCGTGAAGGTGGCCTTCGTGCACCACACCGCGTCGGGCAACAACTACAGCTGCTCCGAGGCCCCTTCCATCATCCGCAGTATCTACCGCTACCACGTCGTGAGCAGCGGCTGGCGGGACATCGGCTACAACTTCCTCGTCGACAAGTGCGGAAACATCTACGAAGGCCGCGCCGGAGGCGTGGACAAGCCCGTCATGGGCGCACACACGCTCGGATTCAACAGCGACAGTACGGGGATCGCCGTCCTCGGCACCTACACCAGCACCAACCCGTCGGACGCCGCGGTCGACGCCGTCGCCGGGCTCACCGCATGGAAACTCGGTCTCCACGCCATGGATCCGCGTGGCAAGACATACCTGGAGTCCGCCGGTGGCAATCTCTACCCAAAGGGCGAGAACGTACGACTGAACGTGATCTCCGGCCATCGGGACGGGTTCGCCACGGAGTGCCCGGGAAGGCTGCTCTACGGCAGACTCGGCTCGGTCCGCTCCATCTCGGCCCGCCTTCAGGGCCGTTGAGGTTCAGGGCCGTTGAGGTTCAGGGCCGGTGAGGTTCAGGGCCGTTGAGGACGGGGGTCGCCGCATGACGTCGTACGCATTTTCCGTATGGCGTCGTACGGTGACCGGCGATCCACCGCACGACGGCCCGCACTACGCCGTTCGAGTGGTTCCGCACGAAGGTGCGCGGGGGCAGCCCCTCACAGCCCTCGAAGGACACCCCACTGTCGTCGAAGGCACCTCTAACGGTCCTCATAACGCCTTTAGCGGTCTTCATAACACGGTCTGCATACACTGGCCGGCCGATGGACAGTTCGGCCGGTCCCGGCAGGAAGCAGAGACGACAGGTGACAGAAGCGATCCTCCTGGTCGGCGGCAGAGGCACCAGGCTGCGCCCGCTCACGGTGCACACCCCCAAGCCCATGGTTCCGGCGGCCGGGGTCCCCTTCCTCACGCACCAGCTGGCGCGGGCGAGAGCGGCGGGAGTGGAGCACATCGTGCTCGCCACTTCTTACCTTGCCGAGGTCTTCGAGCCGTACTTCGGTGACGGCTCGGCCTTCGGCCTCCGACTGGAGTACGTCACGGAGGAGGAGCCCCTCGGCACCGGCGGCGCCATCCGCAACGTGGCGAGCCGCCTCCACTCAGGCCCCGACGACCCGATCCTCATTTTCAACGGAGACATCCTCACGGGCCTGGACATCCGCGCCCTTGTCCGCACCCATGAGTCGACGGGCGCGGACGTGTCGTTGCATCTGACGAAGGTGACGGACCCGAGGGCGTACGGCCTGGTCCCCACGGACGAGACGGGCCGGGTGACGGCGTTCCTTGAGAAGCCGCAGACCCCCGAGGAGATCGTCACCGACCAGATCAACGCCGGGGCGTACGTCTTCCGCCGCTCGGTCATCGACACGATCCCGCTGGGCCGCCCGGTCTCCGTCGAACGCGAGACCTTCCCCGACCTCCTGGCGGCCGGAGCCCACCTCCAGGGCATGGTCGACTCGACGTACTGGCTGGACCTGGGCACCCCGGCGGCCTTCGTGCGTGGCTCGGCGGACCTGGTCCTCGGGCGCGCTCCGTCCCCGGCCGTCCCCGGTCGCTGCGGCGACCGTCTGATCCTGCCGACGGCTTCGGTCGCCACGGACGCGAAGCTGACGGGCGGCACGGTGGTGGGAGAGGGCGCGTTCGTGGGCGAGGGCGCCCGGATCTCCGGCAGCACGCTGCTGTCCGGCGCGGTAGTCGAACCGGGCGCGGTCATCACGGACTCCCTGATCGGCGCTCGCTCCCGCATCGGCGAACGCTCGATCCTCACGGGCGCGGTGATCGGCGACGGCGCGGTGGTCGGCGCGGACAACGAACTGCGCGACGGGGTACGGGTGTGGTGCGACGCGAGAATCCCGGCGGGAGCGGTGAGGTTCTCGTCGGACCAGTAGGCCCGTCCCACATCAACACGCCGCCGGGTGCCCGCACGACAAAGGGCACCCGGCACCGGCACCGCCCCTTTTAAACCGCTACAACCGCTTAAAACCGCTACAACTGGCTGATATCGCCACGCCGCATGCGCGGAGCGCGCCGCGCGGGCACACACCCACTCAGCAAAATCAACCGCGCCGCCCGATGTCGCTGCCCCGCATACGGCTCCAGCAGCGCCAACATGACGGAGTCATCCGCATCCCGGTCCCCGGCCAGCGCATACCCCACGATCCCCGGCAGATGCAGATCCCCCACGGTCACCGAATCCGCCGCCCCATGGCTGCGCTGCACGGTCTCCGCGGAGGTCCACGGCCCGATGCCAGGCACCACCTCGAGCCGCGCCTGCGCGGCCTCCGGCTCCATCCCCACCGCCTGCTCCAGCCGCGCAGCGACCCGTACCGCCCGCAGGATCGTCGACGCCCGCTTGTTGTCGACCCCGGCCCGGTGCCACTCCCACGACGGAATCAGCGCCCATGTCCGCGGCGCAGGCATCACATGCATGTGCCCCGGCGCGGGCCCGGGCGCCGGCTCCCCGAACTTCCTTACGAGCAGCCGCCAGGCCCGGTACGCCTCGTCCGTCGTGACCTTCTGCTCCAGGATCGACGGGATCAGCGACTCCAGTACCAGCCCGGTCCGGGTCAACCGCAGCCCCGGCCGCCGGTGCCGCGTCAGCGCGACCAGCCGGTGCCGGGGCTCGAAGGCGTCGGGATCGTCCAACGCGCCGAGCGTCTCGGGCAGTCGGTCCAGCAGCCACTCCGCCCCGGGCCCCCATGCTTGCGCCT
>CBFHCJ010000757.1:0-3095 GCA_965654005.1 uncultured Streptomyces sp.
GGACTCGGCCCTCCTCGTCGTAGTGCCGTCTGTCAGAACACGATCAGAACAGGATCGGAACAGGATCGGAACAGGATCAGAACAGGCGGAGCTTGTCGTCCTCGATGCCCCGCAGCGCGTCGTAGTCCAGGACCGTGCAGCCGATCCCGCGGTCCGTGGCCAGGACGCGGGCCTGCGGCTTGATCTCCTGTGCCGCGAAGATGCCGCGCACCGGGGCGAGATGCGGGTCGCGGTTCAGCAGCTCCAGGTAGCGCGTGAGTTGCTCCACGCCGTCGATCTCACCGCGCCGCTTGATCTCCACGGCCACGGTCCGGCCCTCGGCGTCGCGGCACAGGATGTCGACGGGGCCGATCGCCGTCATGTACTCGCGGCGGATGAGCGTGTACCCCTCGCCGAGCGTCTCGATGCGGTCGGCGAGCAGTTCCTGTAGATGCGCTTCCACGCCGTCCTTGATCAGCCCCGGATCCACGCCCAGTTCGTGCGAGGTGTCGTGGAGGACTTCCTCCATTGTGATGATCAGTTTTTCGCCCGCTTTGTTGATGACGGTCCACACGCCCTCGTCGTCGCCCGAACCCTCCTTCAGGGTGCAGGGCGGCGACATCCAGTTGAGGGGCTTGTAGGCCCGGTCGTCCGCGTGAATCGAAACGCTGCCGTCCGCCTTCACCAGGATCAGGCGGGACGCGGAGGGAAGATGGGCGGTGAGACGGCCCGCGTAGTCGACGGAGCACCGGGCGATGACGAGACGCATGGTCGGCAACGCTACTCGACGTCCCCGCCTCGACGCGATTCGCCCTCGTGCGGGCCGGGCTCCCGGCGGTCTCCCTTTCTCCCGAGATGCCCCCGTTCGCCAATGGCTGGTTGTGTGCCCAGTGGGAATCCGCTGTGTTCGCATTTTCCTGGTGCGGTCATCGGCCGTTGCCTACCGTAGTGAACGGGAGGTCGCGCAGTGTGTACTCAGCGTGTTCGATGGTGCGAACTCCCTGACCTGTCCGTCAACCCCTGTTGTCTCGGGGTGCGAGAGGAGAACCCATGTCGCTCGACGTCTCACCGGCCCTACTCGAACAGGCCGAGCGAGGCGAGGTCGACGAAGTGGAATTCGTCGACTGCGTCCGGACCTCCCTGCCTTATGCGTGGGAGATGATCAGCTCCTTGGTGGCCCAGCTGAAGGTGGACGGTGGAGAATTCGCCGACAACCAGACGCCCCCGCCGGATGAGCAGGCACGTGGCCAGCTCCTGCGTGCGCTCGCGAGTGACGCCGTACGCGGCGCCCTGCAGCGGCACTTCGGAGTGCGCCTGGCCTTCCAGAACTGCCACCGGGTGGCGGTGTTCCCGCTGGACTCCTCAGTGGACGACACGCTGTCTCGCTTCACCTCGGTCCGCAGTCAGCTGCTCAACCAGTCGCCGGAACTGCGCGACTGCTGACGCACGTGGCGCCACACGGTTTGCCGCTCCGTACGCGGGAGGTGCATCTGTAACGGAGCGGCAAGCTTCCGCCGCCGGCCCGGGCGACGGGCGGGGCCCGGCGGACTCAGCCGAGGTGGGGGAGCACCTCGGCACCCAGCCTCCGTACGTTCTCCTCTGTCGCCGCGAGGTCGCCGGAGCCCTCGACGAGCAGGGCGAAACGCGTGATTCCGGTCCGCTCCGACGTCGCGGCGAGCCGGTCGGCGCACAGCCGGGGGGTGCCCACCGGGTGCAGCCCGCAGAGCAGTTCGGTGTACGCCAGCGGGTCGCGCATCGCACGGGCCCGGCCGTCGACCGTCATATGGGCGTCGAGCCCCTGTTTCAGCCAGCCCGGCATCGCCTTCGTCAGCGCCTCGACGGCGTCGCTGCGCCGGTCCGAGATCTGGCAGACACCGGCCGAGACATGGCCGGCGCGGGCGATCACGTCCCTGTCGACGTCGGCCCTGCGCGCGTGCTGCCGCCACAGGGCGATCATTTCCGCCTTCTCCTCGTCCCCGATGTGCATGCCGAGCAGCATCGGCAGCCCGCGCTCGGCGGCGAGACGGACGCTCGTCTGTGAGGTGCAGGCGACGACGACCTCGGGCCCCTCGGTGTCGGTGAGTGACTCGGACGGTCTTGGTACGACCGGGACTTCACGGAAGCTGAATCGTTCCCCCGCGGCGGCGACGGATGGTTCGCGCAGCCAGCGCACCAGCAGATCGAGTGATTCAGGGAACCCGGTCTCGTACGCCTCTAGGCCCGCGCCGAAGACCTCCAGGTCCACCCATGGCCCGCCGCGGCCCACTCCGAGCGAGAATCGCCCGCCCGAGGTGATGTGCAGCAGCGCGGCCTGCTCGCCGAGGGCCACCGGGTGGGCGGTGGGCAGGACGCTGACCGCCGTGCCGACCCGGAGCCGGCGGGTGCGGCCCAGCAGCAGGGCCGCCAAGGTGATCGCCGACGGGCATGTCCCGTACGGCACGAAGTGGTGTTCGGCCAGCCACACCGCGTCGAGGCCCGCTTCCTCGGCGACCTCGGCCGACCGCACCGCGCGGTGCAGCGCCTCCCCCTGGCCCTGTCCCGGAAACTGGGCGGCCAGTACAAAACTTCCTACGCGCATCGCACTTCCTGCTTTCCTGGCTCCGACGCGGAGCTCCCCCACCCGGCATAACTGCCTGACATGTGCCCAAGTCACGGCGTGAGGAGGGATTTGCGGATTGTCTGCAGAATGGGCCGATGGGAGGTGGTATCCATGGGGTTGGTGACGTACGCGTACCCCCGTGCGCGCCGCGTAGGCTGGACACGGCTCGTGTCCCCGTACAGCTCCGTGAGGTGTTCCGTGTCCCCGCGTCGCAACCGACCCAAGGCCGCAGACTCGTCCGGCCGGAGCGCGGACGACGACAGGTCCCGTTACGGCGGCTGGCAGTCCACCGAGAGCTGGCAGGGCGAGGACTGGAACGTGCGCCATGTGGCGGGCGCGAGCACCGAGGGCAAGACCTACCGCTGCCCCGGCTGCGACCAGGTGATCCCCTCCGGCATCCCGCACGTGGTGGCCTGGCCCGAACACGCGGGCGTGGACGACCGCCGCCACTGGCACAAGGCCTGCTGGAACGCGAAGGACCGCCGCACCACGCGGGTGCAGCGGTCCCGTAACGCGC
>CBFHCJ010000758.1:0-3082 GCA_965654005.1 uncultured Streptomyces sp.
GAGCTCGCCGGAGTGGAGGGCGCGTTCCAGGGCGCGGCGTTCCTCGGGAAGGTAGCCGCCGCGGTACGCGGCCACGCGCCGGGCCAGGGAGCGGTCGACCTCGGCCAGGCGCTCCTGGGTGATCAACGAGATCAGCTCGGCGCCGCGGCGGGAGCGGACGAAGGCGACCGAGCGCACGCCCTGCACGGTCAGATCGGTCAGCAGGTCGGCCGTCTCGGCGGTGGCCGTACGCCGTACGGGTGCACCTTTCTCGCCGTGCAGCTCGGTGAGCGGGGGCTCCCAGAGGGCGAAGACCAGCTCGCCGCGCGGGGAGGCGTCGTCCGCGACTTCGACGACCGGGAGGCCGGTGAGGCGGCGGGCGGCCACCGAGGGCTCGGCGGCGGTCGCGGAGGCCAGCAGGAAGACAGGTTCGGCGCCGTAGCGTGCGCAGAGGCGGCGCAGGCGGCGCAGGACCTGGGCGACGTGGGAGCCGAAGACACCGCGGTAGGTGTGGCACTCGTCGATGACGACGTACTTCAGGGCGCGGAGGAAGGAGGACCAGCGCGGGTGGGAGGGCAATATGCCGCGGTGCAGCATGTCGGGGTTGGTGAGGACGTAGTTGGCGTACTGGCGTACCCATTCGCGTTCCTCGGGCGGCGTGTCGCCGTCGTACACCGCGGCGCGGATCGCCGTGCCCAGGGGTTGTGAAAGTTCCTTCACGGATCGGCACTGATCCGCCGCGAGGGCCTTGGTCGGGGCGAGGTAGAGGGCGGTCGCGCCTCGTCCGTTGGGTGCCTCCGCGCCCTCCAGCAGCCGCGACATCACCGGTACGAGGTAGGCGAGCGACTTGCCCGACGCGGTGCCGGTGGCGACGACCACGGAATCGCCGTCCAGGGCGTGCTCGGCGGCGAGCGCCTGGTGGGCCCAGGGGTGCTCGATGCCCGCGTTCTGCACGGCGGCGATGACCTCCGAGCGGATCCGTTCCGGCCAGACGGCATGGCGGCCCTCGCGCGGGGGCAAGTGCTCCGTATGAGTGATGCGCGAAGCCCGGCTCGGGCCCGAGGCGAGCCGGTCCAGGACCGTGCCCGGCGCGAGGCGGGATGCGCAGTCCGTCGAGGGTCGATCGGATCGGTGATTCTTGGCCATTGGCACCGAGTGTGTCACCGGCGTGACGGACAATGGGACCAAGGCGTCGTGCACGCCTGCCGGTAAGTGATTGAATGCCATCGCGGCTGGCGATCCGTCCCGGGGGCTCTGCCGAGGTGTCCCGAGGGGCGACCGCTCGATAGCAAGGTGCTGGAGGATCCGTGGACCTGTCCCTGTCGACCCGTACCGTCGGCGATCGTACGGTCGTCGAGGTCGGTGGCGAAATCGACGTATATACCGCGCCCAAGCTGCGCGAGCAGCTGGTCGAGCTGGTGAACGACGGGAATTTCCACCTCGTCGTTGACATGGAGGGCGTGGATTTCCTCGACTCCACCGGGCTCGGCGTGTTGGTGGGCGGACTGAAGCGTGTGCGGGCCCATGAGGGCTCCCTGCGCCTGGTGTGCAACCAGGAGCGCATTCTCAAGATCTTCCGTATCACCGGTCTCACCAAGGTGTTCCCGATCCACACCTCGGTCGAGGAAGCGGTGGCGGCCACCGACTGACCCCGCTTCCGGGTCGCAGTGCCCGGACGGCGGAAGCAAGTGGGGGACCGGGCCATGGCGGCCCGGCCCTCCTGACCGCACGCCCGAGTCCCGAGGGGGATGCATGGCCACCGTTGAACTCCGCTTCAGCGCGCTGCCCGAGCACGTAAGGACCGCCCGGTTGGTGGCGGCAGCGGTGGCGCGCAGGGCCGGAGTGGACGAGGCCGTACTCGACGAGGTCAGGCTCGCCGTCGGTGAAGCCTGTTCCCGTGCCGTCGGACTGCACCAGAGCAACGGCATCTCGGCGCCGGTGTGGGTGCTGCTGACCGAGGAGGAGAAGGAGTTCTCCATCGAGGTCGGCGACGAGGCTCCGCACGTCGTACCCGGCGACAAGGTGTCGGGTGTGACCGGCGCCGCCGAGTCGGACGCGGACGCGGAGGAGGACGAGATGGGCCTCGCGGTCATCAGCGGTCTCGTCGACGACGTCGAGGTCACCGCCGGGGAGAACGGCGGGCAGATCAGGATGAGCTGGCCGACCACGCCGCCCGCCACGCTCACTGCCTGACGCCTTCTCGTACCCTCCCTCCCCTCGCATCTCTAGTTCGGTTTGGAAGGGCCCTGCCTGCGCAGGGCCCTTCTTTTTGGTGCGCCCAGCATGGGTGATCGATTGGGGGTGGAAGTCCTCACCCCGGCTGGTACTAAGGCCTCTGCTGACTTCTGTCCGGTCAGCCCGCACCTTCCAGCACGAACCGTCGGCGCGGCGACATCCTCAGCACAACCGACACCCGAACAGATCTCCCCAGGTAAGAACCATCAATGTCCCTGGATCCCCGCCGCGTCTACGCACAGGACCTCTTGGCAGTGACGGGCATCGTCGCAGTGGGCAGACTCACCCAGCCCCGCACGCCTTATACGCGGTTCGTGTTCCTCGGTACCCAGGTCTCGCCTCGGGCTTCCTCCAGACCCCACCTCACGATGACGCCCTTGCCTCCGACTCGGGGTCAGCACCACCTCTTCCCCCAGGTGGGACGAAGGAACCGGTGTTGCTCGTGCTGGTCACGGTTTATCGCAGCCATCCCGCTGTGCGGGCCTGGCGGGGGAGGAGACGGTGCATTCCGTTGAGTACCGCGCCAGAGCGTAGTGACCGGTCGGCGCGCGCCGAGGAGATCGTTCACCGCGAACAGGAGTTCTCGCAGTGGGAGCGGATGCTCTCGAAGGAGAACCTGCTCGCGGCGCTCAGACGCCTTGAAGCGAACCGGGGAGCTCCCGGAGCGGACGGGATGACCACGGCGGAGCTGCGTCCGTGGCTGCTGGTCCACTGGCCTGTTGTGCGGGTTGAACTTGACGCGGGTACCTACCGGCCGGCGCCGGTCCGTCAGGTGATCATCCCGAAGCCTGGTGGCGGCGAGCGGATTTTGGGGGTGCCGACGGTCCTCGCATAGGGCCGCATCGTCCAGGCAGTCGTTGGGTTCGCT
>CBFHCJ010000759.1:0-3078 GCA_965654005.1 uncultured Streptomyces sp.
GGCAGTCATGTGGATGTCGGCGGCGGTACCGGTGCGGCGACCTGGGCCGTCAGTGCCACCTGGGCGGGGAAGCGGCCCGTCACCGTTCTCGACTGGGCCGAGCCGGCGCTCGCGCTGGGGCGGGAAATCGCCGCCGCGAGCCCGGAGTTGAAGGTCGCCCAGTGGCAGCGCTCTCGTATCGGAGCGACGCTCACCATCGAGAGCGCTGATCTCGTCACCGTCTCGTACGTCCTCGGCGAGCTGACCGAGGCCGACCGCGCCTGTGTCGTCGACGCCGCGGCCGCCGCCGCGCAGGCCGTCGTGATCGTCGAGCCCGGCACCCCTGACGGCTACGCCCGCGTCATCGAGGCCCGCGACCGACTGATCCGCGCCGGCTTCCACATCGCCGCCCCCTGCCCGCACAGTGCCGCCTGCCCCATCGTCCCCGGTGAGGACTGGTGCCACTTCTCGGCGCGGGTCAGCCGTTCCTCGCTGCACCGGCAGGTCAAGGGCGGCTCACTGGCGTACGAGGACGAGAAGTTCGGCTATGTCGCCGCGGCCCGCTTCCCGGTGACGTCGGCCGCCTCCCGAATCGTCCGCCGACCGCAGATCCGCAAGGGCCAGGTGCTCCTCGACCTGTGCGGCCCGGACGAGTCCCTGCACCGCGACACGGTGACCAAACGGCACGGCCCGCTCTACAAGGCGGCCCGGGACGCGGACTGGGGCGACGCGTGGCCGCCGCCGCACGACGAGGGCTGATGTTCGCGAACAGGCCCCGCCCGGCGGGCAGATGACCGCTGACGCGCTGGACGCCGGGCTCGGCCGAACGGGCCGGTCACGCCCGTCATGTCTTCGGCTGGAGTGATGCGGTGCCTGCCGAATACGCGGCCAGGCAGCGTGCGACGGCATCCCAGGCCCGAGGGTGTGGCCGAAGGCATTTCGCGATGATGTGACTGTCCGGGCGCACGACAACCGCGGATCCCTCTTCTTCGAGGCCGATCAGGTGCAACCAGTCATCGGATACCGCGCCCTTTACATCGACGACCTTGATCGGGACCGAAGACAGCCGCGCACACTCTTCATAGAATTCGGACGTGCCGTTGACGAACAGGGTGTAGGAGTCCAAGCCGACGCGATCGACGATCGCGGCAGAACGTCCGTCCTGGTGAATCCAGGTATGAGGCAGGCGGTGACCCACCGCTCCGCAGGGTTTGTAGCTTCCCGATTCGGCGACGGTTCTCGCGTCGGCTGCGTACGTGTACCCGAATTGAAGGTGGGGGCTGTTCAGGTGATCCCATTGGTCGTTCAGCAGGTTCGCCACATCCTGCGGCGCAAGTTCGTCGAGGTAGCCGCCGGATATCGCCGCGCCTACCGTTGAGTACAGTGCGTCCATCGATGACGCGTTGCGTCGGCTCTGCTGCGCGTTGGTGACACCGACAGGCCGACGCTCCCTCGTGTAGGTCTCGAGAATCGACTCGTCGGCCCACCCGTGCACAACAGCAGCAAGCTTCCATGCGAGATTCTCGACGTCCTGTATGCCGGTGTTCATCCCGAGCCCACCCGTGGGCGGCAGGCGGTGGGCGGCATCGCCCACAAGGAACACGTTTCCTTCGGAAAACCGGTCGGCGACCTCGCAGGACATCACCCAGGGTGAAACGCCCAGGATTTCGTAAGGAACATCTGCACCGATCGCCTTGCGTACGCGATCGTCGATATGATCGGGCGTTCGCGTTTCAGGGCCCTTCGGATCGAACACATAGACCCATTCGTCATCCATGTTGTGGGCGATGAAGGTGCCCTTCACTTCGGGATCCAGAACCCAGTAGATCCCTGCCGGCGCATCGGCCAGCCATGGTGCCAGGTTCGCGGCGATGTGCACGCTGATCCTGTCGCGACCGGCGCCGAACTCGCTGGTCGTGATACCCACGGCCTGACGTACTGCGCTTGCCGCGCCGTCCGCTCCGATCACATAGCGGCTCTGGTACGTTCTCTCACCGTCGGAATTCGAAATGACCGAGTGTATCGAATCGCCGTCCTGTCGCATCCCGAGCCAGCGCCCCGTCAGGTAGTCGACGCCCGGCAGCACTTGGAGCTTCCACTCCAGAATCGATTCGAATCGGGGCTGTGCGAGGTTGACACGTGGACGCGGCACCCACGCTTCGGACTGGGCCTCGAACGGAATCGCGCCGATCTCCTCGCCCAGCAGACGAACGCGGAACCGGCCGAAGTGGTCCCGCTCCGGGGGCGCGGCGGCACCGATCATGGCCGGCACCGAGAAACCCGCTCGCGCGCAGATGTCCAGTGAGACCGGATTGATGACGTGGGCCTTGGGAAACCTCAACCGAGACGGATGACGTTCAACGATACGCACAGAGATCCCGAGTTGGGCGAGGAGGACCGCCGCGACCATGCCGCTGGGCCCCGCCCCCACGATGAGCACGTCCGACCGGTCATCTACTACACGCATACGGGCAGCTCCTTTGCCGGGTCGTTGCATAGGGCATCTGCTTAACGGGCAATGCTATCGATAGCATGATGGGCGTGCGTCGAACAAGGGGTGATCGTCGTCTCACCGCTGCAAGGTGGCCCACCGAAAGGTGCTGTCCGCGAACCTCCGTTCCTGCCGGGCAAATCGCAGGAAATCCACCAATAGCCACCGATCTGGTCCTGCGGTTGGCATCGCCCGCCTACCCCGGATGTGGGCTCCGGCCACCATAGGCGCAGGATGGTGGGACCATAGGGCATGCTTCCGGACCACAGCAGTGAGGCGAGGGGATAGATGAGCGCAGAGGGCGGCCGCCGCACGAGCGGGCAGGGCAGGATCTCCCAGTGGCTGCGCGGACGTCGCCCCGCCCGTCTCAAGGAGGACGCCGGTGACGGCGGCCGTGAGGCGATGCTGCTGGCTGCCGCCGCCGCGGGGCTGCCGCTCGCGCCCGCCGCGCACCCCGTCGGCTACCGGTGTTCCTGCGACCGCGTCGGCTGTCCCACCCCGGCCCGGCACCCGGTGTCCTTCGCCTGGCAGACGCAGTCCACGACGGACCGCGCCCAGATCGAGCGCTGGGCCCGACATCAGCCGCAGGCCAACTTCATCACCGCGAC
>CBFHCJ010000760.1:0-3077 GCA_965654005.1 uncultured Streptomyces sp.
CGGAGCTGCCCTGCCATAAACGAGTACGGCCACGACATCGAGCTGTACCTGGTCCGCCCCCGTCGCCGAACTGCACGATGTACCACCCGCAACCGCCCGAACCGTCGAAGACCCCGATCAGCCCCCGTTGTGTCATCAGGTGGTAGGCGAGGAGCGGCTCAGCATCCTCGCCGCGTCCCGGCACTCGCTCCGTCCATACGCCCATGGTGTGGAGCCCGGGCATGCCCCGGCCCCAGATCATCCGGGGGACGGGCTGCGGTGCCGGCGTGCTGGAGTCGGCGGAGCTGGTGGGCTGCGGCCATGAGGCTGTGGTGGCCGGTGCGCCGGAGGCTGGAAGGGGCGCGCCGCCGCCCTCGCGTCGCGGCCTGATTCCCTCACGCTGCGCACCGCCGCCGTCAAGGGGCGCCGGGCCGCTCTCGTGCTGCGGCGACCGGTTCTCCCCGCGGGACGGCGAGGCGACCGGACCGCGGCCGATGGCGCGAGCCCAGGCATCCTCGGGACCCTGGTGCGATGGGGTCATCCTCGCTCGCCGCCGTCCGTGCCGCGCTGCCGCTTCGCCGTGCCCCGTACTCGACTCACCCGCCTGGGCTGCTCGGCCGCGGGGGTGCCGGCCTCCTGGCGGCCTCCGGCTCCGGAGGGGCGCGCGGGGCCGGACAGCCATGAAGGCTTGGCCGTGCCGGGCGTACCGGCGACCGGCGGGTGACTCGGGGCCCGTCCGCCGCCTCGCCGTTCGGCAACTGCCGCAAGTGCAACGGCTGGGGCTTCGCCATGAAGACCGACCGCAAGGGCCGCATGAAGCGCGGCAAGGACTGCCGCCGCTGCAAGGTCACCGGCAAGCGCATACGCATCGGCCGCTGGCTCTACAACCGCTGGGCCCGCATCTACCGCGCGGGCACCGGCTGAAAGGAGAAGACAGACGACCGCCCGCCATAAGACGGACCCCGCAACACGCAGTGGCCAGGTGGGCGCGGTCGCCGGTCAATGCCTCGAGCTTGCCAGCACCCGGGGCTGGAAGAGCGTATCCACCCATCCACCTCGCCCGAAAGCGAGTTTCCCTGCCGTGATCTTCGACATCTCTGCCGTGCTGCTGTTCGGCGCCGCGTCCGCCCTCGCCGTCAAGACCAAGTCCGCCGGAGGCGGCTCGGCCATCGTCCTGTTCCTCTTCGGGTTCTTCGCCGCTGGGACCGGCGCGTACGAGCCCATCCACACCTCATGCAGGCGGGCGCCGACGCCCTCAGCAACCTCGGCTGACAGGAGACCGCAATCATGAACGAGTCCGCCAAGGCCCTTGGCCCCGGCCGTCGTGAGGCGACCGTGGAAGTCCACCGACCCACCCCGCTGCCCCCGGTGCCGTCGACGCCGGTCGTACCGGTGCAGCCGGGCACCATCCCGACTGTGGCGAGTGTCGTCCTGCCGGACGGCCGCATCGTCTCTGGCTGCACCCTCGAACCCGCCAAGCCTGAACCCGTCACGGCCAAGCCGCCCGTCTCTCGCACGGCGGTCAACATCGCCCTCGGGGGCGTCGGGTTCCTCGCCATGTGCGGCGGCCTGCTCATGCTCACCGAGTTCATCGCCGCACTCACCGCCTCATCCACGCGCTTATCGTCCTCGCCGCCGTCATCTTCGGCGGCTGGGTCGCCGTGGAGATCTTCGGCGCGAGCGGCCATGGCAGCGGGACCACCGTGAACATCCGCAAGGCCGTCTTCAAGCGCAACCACTTCCACGGCAGCACTGCGCGGAGTGACGGTCGGCGTCCCGGCCGGGATGAAATGGGGGCGGTGCGGGAGTTGGGTGTGGCGACAGGGCGGTCGGTGATCGTCGTGTCGCCACCGGACTGCCACCGAAAGGCAACCGCATGTCCCTGCTGCGCCTCGGCGTCTCTCTTCAACCGCGCTGGCCGCTCGACGAGGGAGAGCCAGCGTGCTCCGCGCCGCACGCCACGCCGAAAATTTAGGGTTCGATCACGTTGCGGTCGGCAACCGCCTCCTGGACAGTGGTTTCGGCCTCGACACGGACCCGCTTGTTCTGCTGTCGGCCGTCGCAGGGGCGACGACGCGCCTGCGGCTGCTGACGTCCGTACTCGTCGCGCCGTACTACCCGGCGCTGGTGCTCGCGAACCAAGCGGCCACCCTGGACGTCGTGTCCGGCGGCCGCTTGATCCTGGGCGTCGGTACCGGCTGGAATCCTGACGAGTTCGATGCCGTCGGTGTGCCCGCCCGTGAACGCGGTGCACGCACCGACGACCACCTCGCCGCCGCCAAGGCCCTGTGGACCCGGCGGCCCGCAGACTTCGACGGGCCGTTCACGACCCTGCACGCCGCGCACTTGGAAGTGCCTCCGGTCACCGCCGGCGGTCCGCCCGTATGGGTCGGCGGGCACAGCGACGCCGCCCTGCGCCGTGTGCTGCGGTTCGGCGACGGCTGGTACGGCACCGGTGCCGACGCCGCAGAGGTCACCGATGTCCGGCGCCGCCTGCGTGACCTCGCCGGCACTGAGAACGCTGACCGCCTGACCCTCGCTTCGGCCGCGTTCCTTACTCCGCCCGGTGTCCCCGCGGCGGTCCCGCCACCGGGACGGCCGCTCGGCGGCGCTGCGCCCACCGCGGCGAGCGTCGCTGGAAGGCGCGGGTACGTTCCCAGATCAGGGTCTGGTGGGCACGGGCGACGACCTTGACCGCCTGGGCCTGGTCGCTGTCCCCGGCGACAGGTCGCAACTGGTCGCCGTCGATGCGGACCATGTCGGCCAGCGCGTGAGCGTCGCCCTTGTCGCTCTTGGCCCCCGAGGTGCCGTACCGCTCCTTGAACCGCGCCGCCTGGCGGGGGTTGACCGCGTAGATGCGGTAGCCGACCGCGATCAGCGCCTGCACCCACGGGCCACGGTCGGTCTCCATCCCGACCACTACCTGCCCGGGCTCCAGGTCCTCGCCGCCGTGCCGCGCGATGAGAGCGTGCAGCTTCGCGATGCCTTCCACACCCTCCGGCAGCCGCGCGGTGCCCAGCCTGCGGCCCGTCTCGTCCTGGACCTCGACGTCGTGGTGGGGTCGGCGCGAAGCGCGGTACTGGGATTCCTCCCAGCCC
>CBFHCJ010000761.1:0-3067 GCA_965654005.1 uncultured Streptomyces sp.
CGCTCACGTACGCCGCTTTCAACGCGAACGGGCGTGTGGCGCCCTAACCCGCCCGCGCTCCCCGTAGCGCGCGGATGCAGCGGGTCAGCCTCGCAAGCTGTCCCAATTGCGGCGCTTGGCGAAGTTCATCTAGCCTGATCAAACGGACCCGGTACTGCTTGAACCCCCGAGCAGGCAGTACCGGGCTCCATCTTTGTCATGACTTTCCCCGCACCCCGAGGGCGCACCCCGCCCTGAGCAGCGAGTAGCGTGTTACCCATGGCTCCGACCTCCACTCCGCAGACCCCCTTCGGGCGGGTCCTCACCGCCATGGTCACGCCCTTCACGGCGGACGGCGCACTCGACCTCGACGGCGCACAGCGGCTCGCCACCCACCTGGTGGACGCAGGCAACGACGGCCTGATCATCAACGGCACCACGGGCGAGTCCCCCACCACCGGCGACGCGGAGAAATCGGATCTCGTACGAGCCGTCCTGGAGGCGGTCGGCGACCGTGCCCACATCGTGGCCGGTGTCGGCACGAACGACACGCACCACAGCATCGAACTGGCGCGCGCGGCGGAGAGGGCCGGCGCGCACGGCCTGCTGACCGTCACGCCGTACTACAACAAGCCCCCGCAGGAAGGCCTGTACCGGCACTTCAAGGCCATCGCCGACGCCACCGGGCTGCCGGTCATGCTCTACGACATCCCGGGCCGCAGCGGCGTCCCGATCAACACGGAGACCATCGTCCGCCTCGCCGAGCACCCGCGGATCGTCGCGAACAAGGACGCCAAGGGCGACCTGGGCCGCGCGAGCTGGGCCATCGCACGGTCCGGCCTCGCCTGGTACTCCGGCGACGACATGCTCAACCTGCCTCTTCTCTCCGTGGGCGCGGTCGGTTTCGTCTCGGTCGTCGGCCACGTCGTCACGCCCGAGCTGCGCGCCATGACCGATGCCTACGTGAGCGGCGACGTCCAGAAGGCGCTGGAGATCCACCAGAAGCTGCTCCCCGTCTTCACCGGCATGTTCCGCACCCAGGGCGTCATGACCACCAAGGCCGCCCTCGCCCTCCAGGGCCTGCCCGCCGGACCGCTGCGCCCACCCATGGTCGAGCTCTCCACGGAGGAGACCGCCCAACTCAAGATCGATCTTGCCGCCGGCGGGGTACAGCTCTGAATACAGACTTCACAACTGAATAGGCAGGACGCAGGTGCCTGCGCCCCACACCAACAACTGCTTCTGCACGAACGTCATGCGCGCCACGTGCCCTCCAGCCACGGGGCGCGCATGGTGAGGAGAGTCTTTTGAGTCATCCGCATCCTGAACTGGGCCTGCCGCCGAAGCTCCCCGAAGGCGGCCTGAGGGTCACGCCACTCGGCGGCCTCGGGGAAATCGGCCGGAACATGACCGTCTTCGAGTACGGCGGCCGCCTGCTGATCGTCGACTGCGGAGTGCTCTTCCCCGAGGAGGAGCAGCCCGGCATCGACCTGATCCTGCCCGACTTCTCGTCCATCCGTGATCGCCTCGACGACGTCGAGGGCATCGTCCTCACGCATGGCCACGAGGACCACATCGGCGGCGTGCCGTTCCTGCTGCGCGAGAAGCCGGACATCCCCCTGATCGGCTCCAAGCTGACGCTCGCCCTGATCGAGGCGAAGCTCCAGGAACACCGCATCCGTCCGTACACGCTCGAGGTCACCGAGGGCGGGCGCGAGCGCGTCGGCCCCTTCGACTGCGAGTTCATCGCGGTCAACCACTCCATCCCGGACGCTCTCGCGGTCGCCATCCGCACCCCCGCCGGCATGGTGGTCCACACGGGCGACTTCAAGATGGACCAGCTGCCGCTGGACAACCGTCTGACGGATCTGCACGCCTTCGCCCGGCTGAGCGAGGAGGGCATCGACCTCCTCCTGGCGGACTCCACCAATGCCGAGGTCCCAGGCTTCACCCCGCACGAGCGCGACATCTCCAACGTCCTGCGCCAGGTCTTCGCGGCGGCCGGCAAGCGGATCATCGTGGCGAGTTTCGCCAGCCACGTCCACCGCATCCAGCAGATTCTGGACGCGGCCCACGAGTACGGCCGCCGGGTCGCCTTCGTCGGCCGCTCGATGGTCCGGAACATGGGCATCGCGAGGGACCTGGGCTATCTGAAGATCCCGCCGGGTCTGGTCGTGGACGTGAGGACGCTGGACGACCTGCCGGACAACGAGGTCGTGCTGGTGTGCACCGGCTCGCAGGGCGAGCCGATGGCGGCGCTGTCGAGGATGGCGAACCGGGACCACCAGATCCGCATCGTCGAGGGCGACACGGTGATCCTCGCGTCGTCGCTGATCCCCGGTAACGAGAACGCGGTGTACCGCGTGATCAACGGCCTGACCCGGTGGGGCGCGAACGTCGTGCACAAGGGCAACGCCAAGGTGCACGTCTCGGGTCACGCCTCGGCCGGCGAGCTGCTGTACTTCTACAACATCTGCCGCCCGAAGAACCTGATGCCGGTCCACGGTGAGTGGCGCCATCTGCGGGCGAACGCCGAACTGGGCGCCCTCACGGGTGTCCCGCACGACCGGATCGTCATCGCCGAGGACGGCGTCGTCGTCGACCTCGTCGAGGGCAAGGCCAAGATCTCCGGCAAGGTCCAGGCAGGTTACGTGTACGTCGACGGCCTCTCGGTCGGCGACGTCGGCGAACCGGCGCTCAAGGACCGCAAGATCCTCGGCGACGAGGGCATCATCTCGGTCTTCGTGGTGGTGGACTCGTCCACCGGCAAGATCACAGGCGGCCCCCATGTCCACGCCCGTGGCTCGGGCATCGAGGACTCGGTTTTCGGCGACGTGATCCCGAAGATCACCGAGGTACTGGAGCGGTCGGCGCAGGACGGCGTCGTCGAGCCCCACCAGCTGCAACAGCTGGTGCGACGGACCCTGGGCAAGTGGGTCTCGGACACGTATCGGCGCAGGCCGATGATCCTGCCTGTGGTGGTTGAGGTCTGACGTTCCGTCAAGGTCTCGCCAGGGTGAACCCGGAGCGAGGGACCCCCATATTGCTAGAGGTTGCACACGCCCATAAAATTAAAGCACAACCACCA
>CBFHCJ010000762.1:0-3037 GCA_965654005.1 uncultured Streptomyces sp.
TCCACCCCGTGGTCGTCCTGGTCGACAGCGGGCGCGCGCTGACCGTCGCCCAGCCCAAGCTGGAGTTCTTCGACGGCGACCGCGCGCACCCGGTCACCTTCGCCCGCACCGACCAGCAGGAACTCGTCGGCGCCTTCGACGACGGGTTCCCCGGCTTCACGGTGGCCCCGGGACAGACGCTCACCGTGAAGGTGCGGCTCGCGCTCACCTCCGGCGCCAGGCCGGACGACGTGGTGGCGAACGCCGCGGTCGTGCAGCGGCACGGGGACGACGGCGACTGGGTCGGCCAGTCGAACGACTACCGGTTCAGGATCGCGGGCGGGAGCCGGGAGAGGGCACCCGGGTCGCGGTCGCCCGCCCCGCACCGGAGCTCGGTCGGCGAGGAACTGGCCAACACCGGACAGCAGACGCCGCACGGCGTCGGCGCGGTGCTCGGCGGACTGCTCCTGGTGGCGGGCGGCATCCTCGTCGCGGGCGCCCCGCTTCTGCTGCACCGCAGACACCGCTGAGAGGCGTCCGCCGCACCCCTGCCCCCGTGGGATGCCATACCCTCCGCCCGGCGGTATGCCGTACCCTCTGCCCGGCGTATGCCGTACCCTCTGCCCGGCGGGACGGGGATCGGGCGGTGCTGTTTACGCTGGGGCCCGGGCGCACCGCCGTCGTGGCGTCCCCCCTTTCCCCTTGCGTACGGCAGGAGATCGCACATGGCAGAGCGCAAGCCCATCGAGTCATGGCTCACCGACATGGACGGTGTGCTCATTCACGAGGGCGTACCGATCCCCGGGGCCGACGCGTTCCTGAAGAAACTGCGTGAGTCCGGCAGGCCCTTCCTGGTGCTCACCAACAACTCGATATACACCCCGCGCGATCTGCACGCCCGGTTGCGCCGCATGGGTCTCGACGTGCCGGTGGACAACATCTGGACCTCGGCGCTGGCCACCGCCCAGTTCCTGGACGACCAGCGCCCGGGCGGCACGGCCTACGTCCTCGGCGAGGCCGGCCTGACCACGGCGCTGCACGACATCGGCTACATCCTGACCGACCAGGAGCCCGACTACGTGGTCCTCGGCGAGACCCGTACGTACTCCTTCGAGGCCATGACCAAGGCGGTCCGGCTGATCAACGCCGGGGCCCGCTTCATCTGCACCAACCCCGACGAGACCGGCCCGTCGACCGAGGGTCCGCTGCCCGCCACCGGTGCGGTCGCGGCGCTGATCACCAAGGCGACCGGCAAGAAGCCGTACTTCGCGGGCAAGCCGAACCCGCTGATGATGCGGACCGGGCTGAACACCATCGGAGCGCACTCCGAGACCAGCGCGATGATCGGCGACCGGATGGACACGGACGTCCTGGCCGGGATGGAGGCCGGGATGCAGACGTTCCTGGTGCTCACCGGGCTGACCACGCCGGAGGACGTAGAGCGGTACCCGTACCGCCCCTCCCACGTCGTGAACTCGATCGCGGACCTCGTCGACCTCGTCTGAGGCCGGGGTCCGGCCTCCGGGCAGCCGCAGGAAACGAAGGGCATCCGAGCCGTACGACGCGGGATCCGCCGATCCGCCCCTCATACGGACAGTGCCCGGTGCGGGCAGGTCGTAGAGGCCGTACGGCGCACGATCTGCCGCTCGTGCGGAGTAGTCGAGGGTCCCGTCCGGATGCGCTGGACTGCCCGGAGGGGGAATCTCCTGGTATCAGGAGGTTTCACGATGGGTTCACTACGGCTCACTCTGTGTGCGGGGGCCGTCGTCGCGGTCGCCTTCGCACCCACGGCGTACGCGGCGGACGCACAGGGCGTCTTCCTGACTCCGGCGTCCCCCGCGCCCGGCACCGACGTCCGGCTGTCGGTGCGGGGCTGCCCCGGGAAGACGGGCACCGCGGCGTCGGACGCGTTCGTCGCACAGGCGCGACTCGTCGGGAAGGGCGGCATGCTGACCGGCGACACCCGGGTCCGCTCCGCGCTGCACCCGGGCAAGTACTCCGTGACGGTCGGGTGCGACGGCCGGGAGGTCAAGGGGACGCTCAGCGTGGCGCGGCCCGCGACATCCCCACCGGCAGCGACGTCCTCGCCGTCCGTCCCGTCTTCGGCGTCCGTCCCGTCTTCGCCGTCCGTCCCGTCCTCCCCGGTCGCGCCCGTGCCCGCGGGCGGTGGCGGTACCGCGCACTCCTCGTCCGCCGACGTCCGCAATGCCGGGCCCGGCACACGACAGACCGTCATCGGCCTCGTCCTGGCGGGCGTCGCCGCCGTCGCGGTTCTCGCCCGGGGCGCGCGCCGGGGCCGTCACCCGGAGTGAACCGTGGCTGAGTGCAACGAGTACGAGCGTTCCTCCGCCACCGGGCGCCTGCTGATGGGTGTCGCCTGGGTGGTGCTGCTGCTCGGGCTGTGGATGTGGGGGCGCGAGGTGACCGACGTACGCCAGGGGATCTCGGCGCCGACGACCGGTGACATGGCTGCCGTCGGCCGGCCCCCGGACGCCGAACTGCCGCCTGCGGCCCAGCCGTTGCGCGAGGCTCTGCCGTTGCGTGTCGACATCCCCGCCGTCGGGGTGCAGGCGCCGGTCGTGTCGCGCGGTCTGGACCGGCAGGGCGCAGTCGACCTGCCGCCCTACGACCAGCCGGGCGTGGTCGGCTGGTACGCGGGCGGGGTCAAACCGGGGGCGGTGGGGACGGCTCTGTTCGTCGGGCACTTCGACACCGAGACCAAGCCGGCCGTGTTCTACCGGATCGGCGGTCTGCGGCCGGGGGCCGTGGTGCGGGTGGTCCGGGACGACGGCCGGGTCGCCGAGTTCATCGTCGAGGACGTCAAGGTCCTCGCCCGCGACCATTTCGACGCCCGCCAGGCGTACGGGGCGCGGCAGCCGGGACGGGCGGAACTGCGGCTGGTCACCTGCGGGGGGACCTTCGACCGGGCGAGCCGTACGTACTCGGCGAACGTGGTGGTGTCGGCGTACCTGACGGGCAGTGGGCGCTGACCCGCCCTTACCCGTCCGTTCTGGCGTACGCGGGAAGGCCCCTCGCTTGTGCGAGGGGCCTTCCCGGT
>CBFHCJ010000763.1:0-3029 GCA_965654005.1 uncultured Streptomyces sp.
GCGTCGGCAGGGCCCCTCACCGGGTCTCTGGTGGCGGTTTTACCCCTGTCCTCACATCTCCGGAGAGGCGGCGGTGCCCCCGAGCAGCGCCGACGCGGTCTGGAGCGGAGTGGGGACACTCGTCGGCGCGGTCTCGAGGTGGTCGTGGCAGGTGAAGCCGAGGCGGGTCATGGCCCGGACGACTTCGCCGCTGGTGAAGTCGCGGCGGTCCTGTCGGGTGATGACCTGGCCTACTTGCTTGACCGGGTAGCGGCGGCGGCCGATGGTCACGGACTCACCCGTGACGGGTTCGGGAGTGATGCCCTTCATCGAGGCCAGCACCCCGCTCTTGGTCAGGTCGAACGGGTACCGGGCGATGACACAGCGCATGATGCCTCACAGAGAAGAAGGAGAACGGAACGGACTGACCGGGCGAGGTGGATCAGCGGGCCAGGGTGAGGACGTCCGGGGTCCGGCCGTGCTCCCCGATGGCGCCAGGCCGAGCGCCGGGCGAGGTGAACGGTCCGTCGAGGACGTCCCGTAGACGGATCCGGTCCGTGTAGGCGGGGCCGTCGCGGAGAACGGCGAGCCAGGCCAGGGTGATCAGGCCCGTGCTCTGGTCGTCCCCGTCGCAGAGGACGAGGTGATCGACACGGGCACCGGCCATGAGGGACAGAGCCACCTCGACCGTCATGTCGTCACGGACCCGGGGTCCGGACGCGTCCCTGTCGTCGACCACGGCCTTGGAGAAGAGATCCACTACATGGTGCTGCGTCTGAGCCGACGTCATAGGTGCCTCCTACCGGAAAGGGGTGGGCTTGTGATCACAGCGGCTCTAGGCAGCCGAGCCGAAGCCGGTCCGCCGCTGTGCCCTGCGGCGCGCCGCTTCGCCGACGGGTCGGCTCTGGCCGGCGTGGCTTCGGCGACCCCGACGGCTCCGGGCCGATGAAGACGCGCCGCGGGGACGTTCCACGGCAGGTGCGGTGATGACGACCGGGACACCGGAAGGGGCCTGGGCACCTGTGATGCGGCTCAGCTCCGCCTCGCCCGAACGTACCTGGGCGACCAGGGGGGTGATGCCTGCCGAGGCCATCAGTCGGCTCATGGCACGACGCTGAGCAGGAGTCACCAGGGTGACGACGCTGCCGGATTCGCCGGCGCGGGCCGTACGACCGCCGCGGTGCAGGTAGTCCTTGTGGTCACTGGGCGGATCCACATTGACGACCAGGTCGAGGTTGTCGACGTGGATCCCACGCGCCGCGACGTTGGTCGCCACCAGTACCGTCACATGCCCGCTCTTGAACTGGGCCAGGGTCCGCGTGCGCTGCGGCTGGGACTTGCCGCCGTGCAGGGCCGCGGCGCGGACACCGTTGCTCAGCAGGTGCTTGGTCAGCCGGTCCACCGCGTGCTTGGTGTCGAGGAACATGATCACTCGACCGTCTCGCGCCGCGATCTCGGTGGTCGTCCGATGCTTGTCCGCGTCGTGCACATGGAGTACGTGGTGCTCCATCGTGGTGACCGCGCCCGCCGACGGGTCGACGGAGTGAACCACCGGGTCCGTCAGGTAGCGGCGGACCAGCAGGTCGACGTTGCGGTCCAGGGTGGCCGAGAAGAGCATCCGCTGCCCGTCGGGACGCACCTGGTCGAGCAGGGCGGTGACCTGGGGCATGAAGCCCATGTCGGCCATTTGGTCGGCCTCGTCGAGGACCGTGATGCCGACATCGTCCAGTCGGCAGTCGCCTCGGTCGATGAGGTCCTTGAGCCGCCCGGGCGTCGCGACGACCACCTCAGCCCCGGCGCGCAGCGCACCGGCCTGCCTGCCGATGGACATCCCGCCCACGACGGTGGCCAGCCGCAGGCTCACGGAGCGGGCGTACGGAGTGAGCGCCTCGGTGACCTGCTGGGCGAGCTCACGCGTGGGGACGAGGACGAGGGCGAGGGGCCGCCGCGACTCGGCGCGCCGCCCCGCCGCACGGGCCAGTACGGCGAGGCCGAAGGCGAGGGTCTTGCCCGAGCCGGTGCGGCCACGGCCGAGTACGTCACGACCGGCGAGGGAGTTCGGCAGGGTCGCCGCCTGGATCGGGAACGGTACGGTCACGCCTTCGCGGCCGAGTGTGGCCAACAGACGCGCAGGCATGGCGAGATCGGCGAACGACCCGACGGCGGGCAACGCGGGCGTGATCGTTTTCGGCGGCGCGAACTCGCCCTGTACGGCCCGTCCGGCCTGTCGAATCCCGTAGCCCTTGGAACGGTGCGGACCACCGGAGCGGTTGGCGCCGGCGCCTCCTCCGAAGCGGTCATATGCGCGGGATGCGTAGGCACGCTTCATGCGGAACCTTCCTTGGTGGGGCGCGTAGCAAGGAATTCCCCCAGCAGATGAGCGGCGCAGAGAATCTCGAGACGAGCCGAAGTCGATGTGGGCGAGTAGGGCCGACGGAGAATGCGTCACCGGTCGATGATGTGGTGGAGCCTTCCCGTCGCGCGCCCTGAAATGCGGCGAGCTGGGGCCCGCATCCCAGAGGTGCGGGCCCCAGCTGCAAAGTATGCGCGTTGGTGCCGTTGTCAGGCGGGAACGATGTTCTCGGCGGTCGGGCCCTTCTGGCCCTGCGCGATGTCGAACGACACCTTCTGGCCTTCCAGCAGCTCGCGGAAGCCCTGGGTGGCGATGTTCGAGTAGTGGGCGAAGACGTCGGCGCCGCCGCCGTCCTGCTCGATGAAGCCGAAACCCTTTTCCGCGTTGAACCACTTCACGGTGCCAGTAGCCATGTCATTTCTCCCTCGGAGGCGGTGTCAGGAATTCGCCCTGTGCGAATTCCGTGTCGCCGTGATGATTACCCCGTCGGAAATGAACCTTCTGGCAACCACACCTGCAACTGAGATCGACAGTAGCACGGTGCAACCGGCCCTGCGCGGTCGATAATTCCGATCGGGTCGACGGTCGAGGAATACTTGCCGTGCCCGGCGTCTATTTCTCATGTCGCGGACATAGATATTGCTCTTCGCGGAGCGGCCCTTCTGCCGTGTACTTCCGCCCACAGCCCCATGACCTC
>CBFHCJ010000764.1:0-3021 GCA_965654005.1 uncultured Streptomyces sp.
GCGGTGGTCGTGGGCATCGGGGCGCGTCCGGCCACGGCCTGGCTCGCCGACTCGGGCATCGAGCTCGGCGTCCACGGCGAGGTGCTGGCGGACGACCATCTCCGCACATCGGCGCCGGACGTCTACGCGGTCGGGGACTGCGCCTCCTTCCCTTCCGGGCGCTACGAGGAGCGCCTGCTGGTCCACCACTGGGACAACGCCCTCCAGGGTCCGCGGACGGTGGCCGCGAACATCATCGGGGTGGTGCCGGTGGCGTACGACCCGGTGCCGTACTTCTGGTCGGAGCAGTTCGGACGCTTCGTTCAGTACGTGGGCCATCACGCGTCCGCCGACACGACGGTGTGGCGCGGCGACCCGGAGGCCGCGGCCTGGTCGGTGTGCTGGCTGCGGGACGGCCGCCTGGTCGCGCTGCTGGCAGTGGGCCGCCCCCGGGACCTGGCTCAGGGCCGCCGCCTGATCGAATCGGGCACTCCCATGGATCCGTCCCTCCTGCCGGACCCGTCACGCCCTCTGAAGGAGGCGACGGCGTGAGGGCGCTGTCGCTTTTCGGGCTTTTCGGGCTTTTCGGCGCGTGGGCGCTTTCCTGGCGTGAGGACGCCTTCCTGGTGCACTGGGTCCTGTTCGGCGTGACGGGACCGTCTCGGAGTGCGACTCCCTGTTCGGCGTAAGTGCCGACCCTTCCCACCGAGAGGGCGAGAACCACGACGGCGGAGCCGGTTCTTTTCCCGCTGCGACGGCGAGAACCCGGCGAGGCAGCTCGGCGGTGCCGAACCGGCGTCACGCACCACACGCAATCCCGTTGTCACACACAGTCACCACGACACCCGTCTGCGCAACCCCGGCACCCCGTCGGAGGCGCCCCGCTTCCGACTGTCAGTCCGGGATGGCACGCTTGATCCCGTGACCGAGATTGACGCAAAGATCGATGCTCTCGTCCCCGCCTGGCTCACCCTCCCCGACATCGCCGAAGCGCTCGGCGTCGAGGTGACCCGCGTGCGGCAGCTGGTCAAGGAGGGCCAGCTCATCGCCGTACGCCGTGGTGAGAACCGCGCGCTGCACGTCCCCGCCGCCTTCATCGACGGGGACAAGGTCGTCAAGGGCCTGTCCGGCACCTTGACGCTCCTGCGGGACGACGGGTTCACGGTCGAAGAGATGATCGAGTGGCTCTTCACTCCCGACCCGACCCTGCCTGGTACCCCCGCGCAGGCCCTCAGCGAGAATCGCGGCACGGAGGTGAAGCGCCGCGCCCAGGCGCTCGCCGT
Source organism: uncultured Streptomyces sp. (assembly GCA_965654005.1). Lineage (GTDB taxonomy): Bacteria > Actinomycetota > Actinomycetes > Streptomycetales > Streptomycetaceae > Streptomyces. The sequence continues at coordinate 1,263 of CBFHCJ010000764.1, forward strand.
CTGATCTGATCCGAGACTGATCCACGTCCGATTCGAGAACGACCGTCCGGCGTACGGGCCGCTGCCCGGGGACATGGGCACGGCCCCCGGCCGACCGCGCCCCGGCGCGGCCCGTACGCCACCGACATGGGGGAGATCCCACCGTGCCCGACACCGCCCGCACCGCCCGGCTCGCCGACGCCCGCCTCTATCTGTGCACGGACGCCCGCAGGCGCCAGGGCGACCTCGCCGAGTTCCTCGACGCGGTCCTCGCCGGCGGCGTCGACATCGTGCAGCTGCGCGACAAGGGCATGGAGGCCGCTGAAGAGCTGGAGCACCTCGAGGTCTTCGCCGAAGCCTGCGCCCGCCACGGCAAACTGCTGGCGGTGAACGACCGGGCGGACGTCGCCCACGCCTCCCGCTCCGACGTGCTGCACCTGGGCCAGGGAGACCTCCCCGTCCCCGCGGCCCGCGCCATCCTCGGCGACGACGTCCTCATAGGCCGCTCCACGCACTCCGAGGCGGAGGCCGAGGCCGCCGCCGTCCAGGAGGGCGTGGACTACTTCTGCACGGGCCCCTGCTGGCCCACCCCCACCAAGCCCGGCCGCCCCGCCCCCGGCATCGGGCTGGTCCGCCACACCGCAGCCCTCGGCACCGACCGCCCCTGGTTCGCCATCGGCGGCATCGACCTCGGCAACCTGGACGAGGTGCTGGAGGTCGGCGCGCGCCGCGTGGTCGTCGTACGAGCCATCACGGAGGCGGACGATCCGGGCGCCGCGGCGGCGGAGTTCGCCAAGCGCCTGCGCAAGGCTTACGCGGCCTGAGCCCGCCACGGTGTCCGACAGGTGGACAACAAGGCGACAATTCGGGCAAATTTCCGACGTCCGGTTGGGGGACCGCGGCCCCCTGGCTAACCTGCGACTATGGCCCTCGGAACCGCATCCACCAGGACTGACCGCGCACGGACCGTGCGCGACATGCTCGCCGCCGGTAAGGCGACGTACTCGTTCGAGTTCACCGCGCCGAAGACGCCCAAAGGCGAGCGGAGCCTGTGGAATGCGCTCAGGAGGGTCGAGGCGGTGGCCCCCGACTTCGTCTCCGTGACGTACGGCGCCGGCGGCTCCACCCGCGCGACCACGGTCAAGGAGACCCAGCAGATCGTGGTCGACACCACGCTCACCCCGGTCGCCCACCTCACCGCGGTCGACCACTCCATCGCGGAGCTGCGCAACATCATCGGCCAGTACGCCGACGCCGGGATCCGCAACATGCTCGCCGTCCGCGGCGACCCGCCCGGCGACCCCATGGGCGAGTGGGTCCCGCACCCCGAGGGCCTGACCTACGCGGCCGAACTCGTCCGGCTCATCAAGGAGTCGGGCGACTTCTGCGTGGGCGTCGCCGCCTTCCCCGAGATGCATCCGCGCTCCGACGACTGGGACCGGGACATCGCGAACTTCGTCGACAAGTGCCGGGCCGGCGCCGACTACGCGATCACGCAGATGTTCTTCCAGCCGGACTCCTACCTGCGCTTGCGTGACCGGGTCGCCGCGGCCGGCTGTACGACCCCGGTCATCCCGGAGGTCATGCCCGTCACCAGCTTGCGGATGCTGGAGAAGCTGCCGCAGCTCAGCAACGCGGCCATTCCGGCCATCCTGAAAGAGCGGATCCTCGCAGCAAAAGACGATCCGGCGGCGGTACGCTCGATCGGCATCGAGTTCGCCACGGAGTTCTGCGCGAGGCTGCTGGCCGAGGGAGTCCCCGGACTGCACTTCATTACACT
>CBFHCJ010000765.1:0-2998 GCA_965654005.1 uncultured Streptomyces sp.
ACGAAGTCGACGATGCCGCCCTCGTAGTGGTACGTGACGGTCTTGACCTCGTCCTTCTCGTCGGCGCCCGCCTCGTCCGCCCCGGCGGTGGCCTTCGCCGACTCGCGCTCATCAGTGAGTTTGATCGTCAAACCCTTGTTGAGGAACGCCATCTCCTGGAAGCGCCGCGAGAGCGTCTCGAAGGAGTACTCGGTGGTCTCGAAGATGTCCGGGTCGGCCCAGAAGGTGACCGAGGTGCCGGTCTCCTCGATCGCCTCGTGCTTGGCGAGCGGGGCCGTAGGGACGCCCATCTTGTAGTCCTGCGTCCAGCGGTGGCCCTCGGTCCTGACCTCGACGGAGACCTTGGACGACAGGGCGTTCACGACGGAGACGCCGACGCCGTGCAGACCACCGGAGACCGCGTAACCGCCGCCGCCGAACTTGCCGCCCGCGTGCAGCACGGTCAGTACGACCTCGAGGGCCGGCTTCCCCTCGGAGGGCACGATGCCCACCGGGATGCCGCGGCCGTTGTCGACGACGCGCACGCCGCCGTCGACCAGGATCGTCACGTCAATGGTGTCCGCATGCCCGGCCAGCGCCTCGTCGACAGAGTTGTCGACCACCTCGTACACGAGGTGGTGCAGGCCGCGCTCACCGGTCGAGCCGATGTACATGCCGGGTCGCTTGCGGACCGCGTCCAGACCCTCGAGGACGGTGATGGCGCTGGCGTCGTACGAGGCGGTGACCTCGCCGTTCGAGGTGATCGCCTCGCTGTTCACGCCGGCGTCGGTGGACGGGATGTTCTCGTTGGGGTTGCCGGAATCGGCCACGAAGCGCCCTTTCTGGCACAGCACAAGCCAGGCTCGTCGGCGGGTTGCCGGAGCGGCTGCGGCATGTTGCGTTGGTAAGCCTTGATCAGCGTTGCTCAGCTTTTCCCGGACGGTCCCCAGGACTGGGGCGGGATTGTCTTCCAGTCTACCGGTAGCGTCGACAGTGATGGGGGTTTGCCGGTACCTGAGTCCGCATGTGCCGCCCTCAACCGGTCTCGCCCGACTCCCCATATGCGGAGCGGGGCTCCAAGAGGCTCTGAGCGGCACTCAGCGCTTCCGGCTGTCAACCCTTGGCTACCTCGGAGTCAGGTCGATGTTCACGACCGCACGCGGGCACGGCAGAAGGGCCGCCGACGCCCGCTCCGACGGCCTTCATGTGATGTCGGTCACCCGTATGTGTCCCCTGGCCCCATGCTCCCCGGGGCGCGCAGGGGGCCGAAGCGGCGGACGGGACCGCCGGGGCCGTGGACCTTGATCAGCCGGACCGTGCCGTGCCCGAGGTCCTCGTTGAGGCGCGCGACGAGCTGCGGTGCCAGCAGCCGCAGCTGCGTCGCCCACGCCGTGGAGTCACAGCTCACGGTCAGGACGCGTTCGTCCTCGTCGTACCGCTGTGGGACGCAGTGCTTGGCGAGGTCCTCGCCGACGATCTGCGGCCAGCGGCCCATCACACCGCCCACCGCGGCCGGGGTCTCCCAACCGCGCTCCGTGATCAGCCGGTTGATGGCCGCGCCGAGCGCCATCGGGTCACGGCCGTCGGCGCGTGCGCCGGAGCGCAGGCCACCGCGACGCGCCTGCTTCCTCTGCTGCGCCGCGTCCCCACGCGCGCGTGCCTGTTCCTTCGCGGCCCTGAGCGCCACGCGCGCCAGATCCACACCCGACAGCTCTGGGGTCGTCTTCGGTGCCGGCTCGTCTGTACTCATGCGCGCTCCACGGTGCCGTCGGCCACGGCGAACCGCGTCCCCGTCAGTACGTGCGGTACGTCGTCGTCGACCGCGGCGGTCACCAGGACCTGCTCCCCGGGCGCGACCAGCTCGGCGAGGCGCTCGCGGCGGCGGGTGTCCAGCTCGGCGAAGACGTCGTCGAGGACGAGCACCGGCTCGTTGCCCTCCGCGCGCAGCAGGTCGTACGACGCCAGGCGCAGCGCCAGCGCGTAGGACCAGGACTCGCCGTGGGAGGCGTACCCCTTGGCGGGCAGTCGGCCGAGTTTGAACAGCAGATCGTCCCGATGGGGTCCTACGAGGGTGACACCGCGCTCGATCTCCTGCTTGCGGGCCTCGCCGAGCGCCGCCATCAGCTGCTCGTAGAGGGCCTCGCGGGTGTGGGCCTCACCCGGCGCGGACGGCTTGTACTCCAGGGCGAGGGGGCCACCGCCGGGCGCGAGCTGTTCGTACGCCTTGTCGGCGAGCGGCTGGATCGCGGCGATCAGATCGAGCCGCTGGGCGAGCAGTTCGGCACCCGCGCGCGCGAGGTGCTGGTCCCAGATGTCGAGCGTGGACAGGTCCGCCCCCAGGCTCGAAATCTCCCCCACGCCCGACTTCGCTCGCGCGGAGGGACCCCCATGCCCGGGAGGTGCCCCCGTCCGTCCGCCGTGGCGGCGGGCGAGCGCGGCCGTCTTCAGGAGGGTGTTGCGCTGCTTGAGGACCCGGTCGTAGTCGGAGCGGACGCCGGCCATGCGCGGGAAGCGGGCGGTGATCAGCTCGTCGAGGAAGCGGCGACGTTCGCCCGGGTCGCCCTTGACCAGAGCGAGGTCCTCGGGCGCGAACAGCACGGTCCGTACGATGCCGAGCACGTCACGCGGCCTGACCTGCGCGGACCTGTTGATACGGGCGCGGTTGGCCCTGCCGGGGTTCACCTCCAGCTCGACCAGCTGCTGCCGGTCGCCCTGCCTGACCTGCGCCCGGATGATCGCGCGGTCGGCGCCCATCCGAACCAGGGGGGCGTCGGAGGAGACCCGGTGGCTGCCGAGCGTGGCGAGATAGCCGATCGCCTCGACGAGGTTCGTCTTGCCCTGTCCGTTGGGGCCGACGAACGCGGTGACGCCCGGGTCGAGCGGGACTTCGACCCGGGCGTACGAGCGGAAGTCGGCCAGCGACAGATGCGTGACGTGCATGGTCGTTCGCCGACCTCCCCCAACGTGTGGTTCAACCTTCCCCAGTTGTGGACAACCGGGCCACTCCCGAGGGTGCCAG
>CBFHCJ010000766.1:0-2989 GCA_965654005.1 uncultured Streptomyces sp.
AGGGCGGCTACGGCAGGGCGGCTACGGCAAAGCCGCCACGGGCAACCGCTCACTCCCGACCCAGCACCGCCAACACCCGCCGCGCCACCTCCCGACCGATCGGCAGCGAAGCGGTAGCCGCAGGCGACGGCGCATTCAGCACATGCACCGCCCGTGCCCCCTCCCGAATCAAGAAGTCGTCCACCAGCGTCCCGTCCCGCAGCACGGCCTGCGCCCGCACCCCCGCCGCCGCCGGTACCAGGTCGTCCGCCCCCACCCCCGGCAACAACCTCCGCACCGCCTGCGTGAACGCCCCCTTCGACACCGACCGCCGCAGCTCCCCCGCCCCGTACCGCCAGTGCCGCCGCGCTATCCGCCACGAGCCAGGCCAGGCCACCGTCGCGCCCACCTCCCGCGGTCGTACGACCCCCCAGCCGTACCCCTCGCGCGCCAGCGCCGGCACCGCGTTCGGTCCGATGTGCACCTCTCCGTCGGTCCCCCGGGTCAGATGCACTCCGAGGAACGGGAACGCCGGATCGGGCACCGGATACACCAGCCCCCGCACCAGCTCGGGCCGCGCCAGCGTGTAGTACTCGCCCCGGAACGGCACGATCCGCATCCCCGGGTCGTCCCCGGTCAGCCGGGCCACCTCGTCGCAGTGCAGCCCCGCGCAGTTGACCAGCACACGCGTGCGGAGGACCGTCCCGTCCGCCGTCCGCACGGCCACCCCCAGCGAGGGCCGCCGGTCGATCCGTACGACCTGGGCCCCGTACCGGATCTCCGCCCCCGAGGCCTCACCGAGCTGACGGGCGACCGCCACGAAGTCGCAGATCCCGGTCGTCTCCACATGTATGGCCGCGAGTCCCCGCACCTCCGGCTCGTACTCCGTGATCTGGGAGGGGCCCAGCTCCCTTACCGGAATGCCGTTCTCCCGGCCCCTCTGCACAAGCGCGTGCAGGCGCGGCAGCTCCTCGCGCTCCGTCGCGACGATCAGCTTGCCGGTGACGGCGTGCGCGATGCCGTACTCGCTGCAGAACTTGACCATCTCGGCGGCGCCCCGCACCGCGTACCGCGCCTTCAGCGAGCCCGGCCGGTAGTAGATCCCGCTGTGGATGACCCCGCTGTTGCGCCCCGTCTGGTGGCGGGCCGGGCCCGTCTCCTTCTCCAGGACCGTCACCCGTGTGCCGGGTGAGGCACGCGTGATCGCGTACGCCGTCGACAGGCCGACGATTCCGCCACCGATCACCAGCACATCGCAGTCGTAAGCGATCTCCCGCACCTGCTCCACCTCCCGGATTCGATAGTGCACTGCGCCACTGACAATGCGCTCAAACCCGGGGGAGCCCCGCGCCGTCCTCGGCGGCGTCCGCGCGGCGGATGCAAGGCGCGGCCCGAAGGGGCGCGGGGCTGAATCGCGGCTCCGCCGCGATGGGGGTACCCCCTGTTCCAGCGAAGTCGAGAACTTGGGGGAGCGACCAGCCACCGATGACCCGCAGGCCTCGAATCACAGCAGCCCAGCAGACGCTCGGGGACGTGGCACTGCGAGCGGAGCGCTCACGCGGGAGCCATGAGCAGCGGCCGCGCCCGCTCCCGCAGCTCCACCACACGCGGTTCGTCACCGTACGGCTCCAGCCGGTCCAGCAGGTCCCGCACATACTCGGTGGTGCGCGCCGACGATATACGCCCGGCGACCTCCACCGCCCGTACGCCCTGCTCGCACGCGGCGTCCAGGTTCCCCGACTCCAGCTCGGCGACCGCCGACACGACCAGCCGCAGCCCGTGGGAGCGTACGAACTCCTCCGTGGGCCGGGACAGGGCCTGCTCGGTGAAGAGGCGGACCTGGCGGGGTGCCTTGAGGTCGCGGTAGCACTCGGCGGCGTCGGCCGCGAAGCGGTCGTACGAGTAGAAGCCGAGCCAGGACGGGTCGTTGTCGCCGTCGCGGGCCCACTCCAGCCAGCCCTCGGCGGCCTTGAGCGCCGCGCCGGCCGCCTGGGCGTCACCCGCGCGCGCGTGCGCGCGTGCCTCGACGAGGCGGAAGAAGCTCATGGTGCGGGCCGTGGCCAGGCCGCGGTTGCGCTCCAGGGCGGCCTGGGCGAGGTCGACGCCCTCGTCGCCGAAGCCGCGGTAGGTCGCCTGGAGCGACATGGAGGCCAGGACATAGCCGCCCAGGGGCACGTCGGCGGCCGCGCGGGCGAGGCGCAGCGCCTGGATGTAGTAGCGCTGGGCGGCCTCTTGTTGACCCGTGTCGAAGGCCATCCACCCCGCCAGCCGCGTCAGTTCGGCGCTCGCCCCGAACAGTGTCCTGCCCACCTCGTCCGAGTACGAGGCGAGCAGCAGCGGCGCTGCCTCCACCCGTAAGCACTCGGGCACCATCGAGGAACGCCAGTCGCCGCCCCCGTACTTGGAGTCCCAGCGCCTGGCGTCCTCCGCGGCCTCACGGAGTTTCTGGACGTCGCTGTGGCCGACCTTCAGCGGTGCTCCGGACCCGTCGCCGGGGCAGGGGTCGCGCGCCACCGAGCTGTCGGCCGGGGTTATCAGCCAGCGGGAAGCAGGGGTCGCGTAAGCGCTCACTGCGAACGATCCGGCCAGCGACTGCCAGATGCCGCCGCCGCCGGCCCGGCGCCCGGCGAGGTCGAGGCGGTACAGCTCGGTCGCCGACTTCACCGCCTGTCCCACGTCCCGGGGGAAGGCGAGGCCCACTTCCGGTGTGGGATCCGCGTCCGCCAGACCGATCTCGTGGAGCGGTACGGGACGGCCGAGCTTCTGGCCGATGGCCGCGGCGATCAGGTGCGGCGCGGCGCCCTGCGGCACCATGCCCTTCGACACCCAGCGCGCCACCGATGTCTTGTCGTAGCGAAGAGTCAACCCGCGCTGGGCGCCAAGATCGTTGACGCGCCGGGCGAGTCCTGCGTTGCTGATTCCCGCGAGGGCGAGAACGGTGCCGAGCTTTTCGTTCGGCCCGCGTTGCTCCCTGGACATGCGCCACCCCTCGACACAGACGGCTGCCGCG
>CBFHCJ010000767.1:0-2988 GCA_965654005.1 uncultured Streptomyces sp.
ACGAGGATCCTGGGACGCTCCGTGGTGCTCATGCCATCGAGTATCCACCCGCCTCCAGGGGGGTGCTCGTGCGCCCCTTCACAAGCTCGGGCAAGGTGTCTGCTACACTCCGCTCCCGCACGTGACGGAGGTCATGTGGCGCCGCAGGCAACCACGGTGTAAGCGGACCGGCGTCAAGCCCGCGTGAGCTGCCCCTCAGCGCGTTCAGAAGATCCACAGCGGGCCCCGGTTCCCCACCGTACGACACCCATGGAACACCGGTGCGAGCCCTCCGGAAGACCCCTTCGGCCCCACGGACGGCCCAGCGCGCCGAAAACCTCGCCCAGCAGCGCCGATTTCCTTGTGAAGAACTTCACGAAGTTTTCCGACGGCGCCTCACCGAGGGGCTCCCGAAGCCCCCTCGGGCCCGCTCATACGTTTTGTGGACCCGCTCAGGAGAGGCTACCGGCGGGTAGAAAATCTCGCCCGGAGCCCTCCTGAACGGCCGCGGAGGCTATGCGATGGACCAGGCGATTCCGTCCAGGATGTCGTGCTCGCTGACCACGACCTCGGCGGCGTCGATCCGTTCCATGATGGCGAGCAGCACGAGGGCGCCCGCACCGATGACGTCCACGCGCCCCGGGTGCATGGAGGAGATCGCCGCGCGCTCGGCGTGCGTGGACCTCAGAAGCCACTCGGTGATCTCCCGTACGCGGTCGTAGGAGATCCGGGAGTGGTGGATCCTCGCGGAGTCGTACTCCGGGAGGTCCTGGGCGATCGCCGAGACCGTGGTGACCGAGCCGGCGAGGCCGACCAGCGTGTGCGCCTCGCGCAGCGGCACGGTCTGCTCCGCGAGGTCCAGCGCGGCCTCGATGTCGGACCGTATGGCCGCGATCTGCTCCTCGGTGGGCGGGTCGGTGACGGCCCCGTCGTGCACGAGATGGCGCTCGGTCATCCGAACGCAGCCGATGTCGACGGACCGCGCGCCGCGCACATGGCCGTCGCCGACGACGAACTCCGTGGAGCCCCCGCCGATGTCCACGACCAGGAAGGGCTTGGTGAGGTCCTCGCGGCCCATCAGCTCCTTGGTCGCACCCGTGAAGGAGAACTCCGCCTCCTGGTCGCCGGAGATGACCTCGGGCTCGACACCGAGGATGTCGAGGACCCCGTGGACGAACTCCTCCCGGTTCTCCGCGTCGCGGGAGGCGGACGTGGCGACGAAACGGAGGCGATCGGCTCCGTGCTCCTTGATGATCTCGGCGTACTCCCGGCACGCGGCGAACGTGCGCTCGAGGGCCTCCGGTGCGAGCCGTCCGGTCCGGTCCACGCCCTGGCCGAGCCGGACGATGGTCATCCGCCGGTCCAGCTCGACGAGTTCACCTGTCGCACCCGCGCCGGAGGCGCTGTCGGACACGGTGGCGTCGGCGACGAGCAGCCGGATCGAGTTCGTACCGCAGTCGACGGCGGCGACGCGTGTCACTTGTCGTCCTCCCCGGAATCGACGGCTTCCCCGGAATCGACGGCTTCCCCGGAATCGACAGGCTTGAAGGCGAACCAGCCCGAGTCCGACGTCTCCATCTGCCACTCGTCACCGGACGGCGGCCCCGCGGGCGTCACACACGGTCCCTTGCGCCACCACTCCGGCAGCATGGCGATCGCCTCGTCCCCCAGGGGATTCACGCCCGGGCCCGCCGCCAGCGCGTGCGCCACCAGCACGTGCAGGCACTTCACCCGGTCCGGCATGCCACCCGCACTCGGAAAGCCCGTCAGCTCCTCGATCTCGTCCCGGCGCCGGATGTAGTCCTCGTGCGCGGCCCGGTACGCCGCCGCCAGCTCGGGGTCGGTCGCCAGCCGCTCCGTCATCTCCTTCATCACGCCGTTGGCCTCGAGCGTGCCGATCGCCGAGGAAGCCCTGGGGCACGTGAGGTAGTACAGCGTCGGGAAGGGCGTGCCGTCGGGCAGCCGCGGGGCCGTCTCGACGACGTCCGGCTCTCCACACGGGCAGCGGTGCGCGATGGCCCGCAGTCCGCGCGGCGGACGCCCGAGCTGTTGCTTGAAGGCCTCGACGTCCGCGTCGGTGGGCTCGGTGCGCGGGGTGGGCGGCGGGGGTGTTTCCATGCTGTACGAAAGTCTCTCTGGTGTCTCGAGTCGCTTCACTGGTCGGCCTTGTCGGCCTTGTCGGCCTTGTCGATACCGTCCCAGACATTGGCGTACCAGGGGCGCGCGGCCGTCGTCCGGGGCATGAGCGACTGCTTGGCGGCGTCCGGGTCGACCACGATGTATCCGGTCTCCCCCGGCATCACATAGTGCAGCCTCAGCCGGATCTGCTGCTCCGCGTACGCGTCGTCCTGCCAGCGCGCCTTGAGGTCGCGCAACTGTTCGACCCGCTCGCGGGCCTGCCGCTGCTGCCGCTCCATGTCGGCGATCTGGGCACGCTGGGAGACGTACTGCCTCATCGGGTACGCGAGTGCCACGATCAGCGAGCACAGGACGAGCGCGAGCAGGGCGGCGCGGCCGGTGAGGCGGGAGCGACGGGCCTGTCGTTTGGTCTGGGAGCGGTAGACCCGGGCCGCCGTCTGCTCGCCGAGCAGCCGCAGCCTGGTCGCGGTGGAGAACCGGTCGCGGTCCTTCACTGCCATCTCTCCCGCCTCCCCTTCACACGCGCGTACGTCCCCGCACACGGTACGGGACCGAGTACGGGGACGTACGTACGACTGGCTAAGCCTTGACCCTGTACGGCTGAGCCCTTGAGGGGTACGGGCTCATCCCCTGAAGGTACGTGCTCAGCCCTGGAGGTACGGGTTCAGCCCTTGAACCGGGGGAACGCGCTGCGGCCGGCGTACACCGCGGCGTCGTCGAGGATCTCCTCGATGCGCAGCAGCTGGTTGTACTTGGCGACGCGGTCCGAGCGGGCCGGGGCGCCGGTCTTGATCTGACCGCAGTTCACGGCGACCGCCAGGTCGGCGATGGTGACGTCCTCGGTCTCGCCGGAGCGGTGGGACATCATGC
>CBFHCJ010000768.1:0-2983 GCA_965654005.1 uncultured Streptomyces sp.
TGGTGGGGGTTTGGGGTTGACTCCCCCTACCTCGATCAGATAGATTTACCTATGTTGGAAGGGGGCAGGGCAAGCCCCCGACACTCCACCACCAATCGGGCGTGAAAAGCGCCCGGCGAGTCAGGAAATGAGGGCCCGCTCATGTATGCGGTGAGCATCGGAGAATTCGTCAAGGTCAAGAATCCCGAGTCCAAGAAGGCGTACCGCTGCATCAAGCGCACCAAGTACACCACCGATGACCCGTCCCGGATCGCCGAGGACGCCATCACCATCCTTCGGGACGCCGGGAAGGGAATGCGCTTCTCCGGAATGGAGGAATTCGGAGACACGCACAGCTTCTGGAACGACGACCACGAGTGCCCGGAGGACGGCCCCTCCGACGAGTGCGAGCGGCTGGAACTGGAAGCGTGCCGCGAGTGGATCGAAAAGCGGGTCCGTGAATTCGGCACCGGAGACGAATCGGAGTCGCTGCACCTCGGGCTGGAGAACGGCTTCACCGAGTTCATCATCACCGGAAAGTGAGCGACAGCCATGGACAGCCTCGAAATCCTCTGCTGCCACTTGGAGGACATCGCGCAGCGCGCCGAGGACCTGGAGAAGTCGCCGAACCTGGACGATGACGAGCTGCACGACGTGCACTCGCTGTGGGACACGGCGATCGCCGCACTCCAAGATCTCGGCGTCGAGTACTCCCAGCGCGACGGCACCCGGGTGGTCGCCAAGGCGGAACGGCCGGCGCGATGGCGCATCCTGCTGGGCCTGGTCGCGGCCGCCCTCAACCAGCTGAGCGCCGAGGAGTACCCCGCCGACGTCCAGACCGGCGGCGAACTGGTCGGCAGCCGGATGCGCTGGCGCCCTCGCATCATGACGTACCGCTGGAACCCGGCGCCCTACGTCATCCGCGAGCCGAAGAAGGGCAAGAAGGCGGCCCGCTGGGTCGTGGCCGACTCGAAGTAGAACCAGACCGGTGCCCGGCCCGGCCGCCGGGCACCGGCCGAAGGCATCACCCCCACGTCGGACGGGGCAGGGCAAGCCCATTCCGACGCTCCACCACCAACCGAACAGGAGAGGCAGGCTCATGCACTCCGTGAGCAAGCAGCGGGCACTTGCGTGGATCGCTCTGCGCCGTGAGGTACCGGCCGAGTGGCCGCCGGAAGAGCGCCGGGAAGAGCGCCAGTACATCCGGCAGGACATACGAGAGCGGTACCTCGCGATCGGTAGCAGCGCCGAGGAGGCGGTGAAGGCCGCCTACGAGCAGGGCCGCACCGTCCTCGACCTCAGCGACTTCGAGGACGGTGAGCCGATCCCGTGGACGGTGGTCACGGCCGACCTGCGCAAGGCGTGCATGACCGAGTTCCACCAGACGCCCTACGGCACCGTGCTGCTCGACATGGGCTGAACCCCGGCGCCCGGCGCTTCCGGCCAGGCACCGCTCGAACTTCCCTTCCCTCAATGCCGAAACCCCTGACTCAGGGGTCGTTCCGGGGTGGTGCCCGGAGCCTGACGACGGCAGCCGCCCGACTCAGCCATCAACGAAAGAAGGACCGCATGACCACCATGGAGAAGCTTCTGGTCTCCGCCGACGGCGAGCACGTCTACGAGGCCGTGGCCGACAAGTCCAACCGCTGGAACGGCTTCCTGTCCCCCCGGTTCACGCTGGAGACCGTCAAGCAGATAGCCGCCGACTGCCAGAAGGGCATCGAGGAGTTCGGGCGGGACTCGCAGGACGAGATTCTCGTCCTTGAGGCCCCGGAACTGAACGAAGCAGACGACGAGGGCGAGGAACGCAAGGCCGCCGTCGTACTCCACATCCGCTGGTCGTACATCCACAGCGACGGCCCGGCCACCTGCGCCACGGTCATCGCGCCCGGCGAGGACGGCCGGTACGCCATCGGCGCGTGGGAGTGGACGTGGGCGGAGGTCTCCCCCAACGTCAGCGAGCGGGGCGCCTACCTGTTCGACTTCTGCGCCGCAGCGCTGCGCGAAGCGGTGTGGTTCGAGGCGCAGCCCGCGCCCGGCGATCAAGACCCCACTTCCGGCCGGGAGTGGGAGCAGGTCGAGGACCTGAACCTTGACGTCAACAGCGTGGTGCTGGAACAGCGCGAGGCGTTCATACGGGCGTGCGCGGAGTTCATCTCCGACCACGCCGAGGCGCTGAACGACATCCCGGCCGAGCGAGCCGGAGAGGCGTTCTGGATGTCGGCACGCGGCGCCGACGGCATCCCCTCCCGGTCGTTCCTCGGCCTGCCGGACGTGCCCGAGGAGACGCGCGAGCGCCTGCACGCTTCGGCGGCCACCCGCCGCTTCGGCACGGTCCACCTGAACGGCGCCACGGTGAGCTTCGGCTGACCGTCGCCCGCGCACCGCTCGGCGCCGTCCCCCGGCACCACAACCGCGCCGACCCCCTGTTCAGACCCGGCAACGCGACCGGCCCACGGCCCACTTCCACACAGCCGAACGACAAACAACCAGTTGACTCCCTCACCAAGGTGAGATAGATTTACCTATGTCACAAAGGGGCAGGGCAAGCCCCCGACACTCCACCACCAACCGGAAGGGAACCCATCCGAGATGGCCTACGGCAACCCGATCGACCTGGACGAGAACACCCGCATCGTGCCGGTCTTCGACCCGGTGCTGCGCACCCTGTCCGTGCAGCTCTGGAAGGGCGGCGAACCGGCCGGAATCCACGGCCTGGTCGAGCACTTCACGCACCCCGACGACGTTCTCGACACGATCGATGAGTTCCTGGAGCAGTCCGGCGTCCGGGCGCTCGCCGAAGACGAGATCGGCGTGCTCGCCGGTGAACTGATCATGGCCAAGGGCGGCCCCGACGCCGCCATCTTGATGATGGCCCGGCAGAGCCCGGAGTCCTTCCTCATCTGGTAATCGCACCGACCGCCGGGGTGGCGTGCCTTAGCGCCGCCCCGGCCCGCCCCCCCGGGCCTCAGAACACCGCCGAGGGACAGGGCCAGTCCCCGGC
>CBFHCJ010000769.1:0-2983 GCA_965654005.1 uncultured Streptomyces sp.
CTGGGCGGCGTCCTCCCCCGTACGCCCCCTATGGGTCGGGGCAAGCGCCGCCCCGTCGTGTCATACCCGAGGACTACGTGGAGTTGAGCCCGAGGGCTGACGCTTTTCCTAGGCCGATTTGGTCAGATTGGTAGCACCACCTCACAGGAGTTCGGGTGAGAATGGGCGGCGAGGGGTGGGCGAGTGCACTGACGGTAGGCCGCCGCCGACAACGGAGGTAAGGCACACATGGCACCGTACGAATCCGACGACAGCACAGCAGCCGAGGAGGTCGAGGACGTACGCGACGGGCGGCGCAAGGCCGCGCGGTACGTCGTCCCGGTGGCGGTGGTGGGAGTGGCGGCGGCGACCATCGGGCTCGTCCCGGCGTTCGCAGGATCCGGCGACCCCGACCTGCCGAAGATCAGCGCACAGCAACTCATCGAGAAGATCGCCAAGTCGGATGTCCAGCAGGTCTCCGGCACGGTGAAGATCAGCACGGACCTGGGCCTGCCGAACCTCGGCGGCCTGCAGAACAGCCTCGCCTCGGGCGCGCTCTCCCGGGGCGCCGGTGGCAAGGACGGATCGGCCGCCGACCCGAGCTCCAAGCTGCTCGAACTTGCCTCCGGCACGCACACCCTGCGGGTCGCCGCCGACGGCCAGGACAAGCAGAAGGTATCGCTCATAGAGAAGGCCGCCGAGTACAGCGTCATCCGTAACGGTGACGACGTCTGGGCGTACGACAGTGCGTCGAACGAGGCGTACCACGCCACCGGCACGGGCGACCACAAGAACGGGAAGGCCACGCCCGAGGACGTGCCCACCACGCCCAAGGACTTCGCGGAGGAGGCCCTGAAGGCCTCGGACAAGACGACCTCCGTGACGGTCGACGGTACGGCCCAGGTCGCGGGCCGGGACGCGTACAAGCTGCTCATCAGGCCGAAGCAGTCGGGCACGACGGTCGGCGCGATCAGCATCGCGGTGGACGCGAAGACCGGCCTGCCGCTGAAGTTCACGCTGACCCCGGCGAACGGCGGCGCGGCTGTCGTGGACGCGGGTTTCACCGAGGTCTCGTTCGCCAAGCCGGCCGCGTCGACGTTCGACTTCACGCCGCCCAAGGGAACCAAGGTCACCCAGGGCGACGACCTGAAGTCCGCGCGGAAGTCCGGGCGGAAGCCCGAGTGGAAGGCGCAGCCCAAGGGCGCGGAGAAAGCGGCCAAGCATGCCGAGCCGAAGGTCCTCGGCAAGGGCTGGACCTCGATCGTCGTGCTCGACACGGGCAGCAAGGGCGGGGTGCCGTCGGGCACGTCGTCCGACAACAGCGCGGTCTCCGGCTTCCTGAACTCCCTCGGCGACCACGTCACCGGCAAGTTCGGCTCGGGCACGGTCTTCTCCACCCGCCTGGTCAACGCCCTGATCACGGACGACGGCAAGGTGTACGCCGGCGCGGTCACCAAGGACGCACTGGTGAAGGCGGCCGACGCGGCGAAGTAGATCCCGTACGGACGGCAGGAGCAGGAAAGCCCATGGAGGAACTGTCCACCGCGGAAGCGGAGTCGAAGGCTTCGGAGTCGAGGGCTTCGGAGCCGGAGGTCTCGGAGTCGAAGGCTTCGGAGTCGAGGGCTTCGGAGTCGGAGGTCTCGGAAGCGGCGGCGAGTGACCCGGACGCCCCGGTCATCGCCACCCGCGCTCTCACCAAGCGCTACCGCGGTGGACAACTCGCCGTGGACGGGCTCGATCTGACCGTCCCAGCGGGCAGCGTCTTCGGCTTCCTCGGGCCGAACGGCTCGGGCAAGACCACCACCATCCGCATGCTGATGGGCCTGATCGAGCCCACCTCGGGCACGGCGCGCGTGTTGGGGCAGCCCATGCCCCGCGCCTCGCGCGCCGTGCTCCCGCACGTCGGCGCCCTCATCGAGGGTCCGGCGCTGTACGGCTTTCTCTCCGGCCGCGACAACCTCCTGCGGTACGACGCCGCCGACCCCACCGCCGACCCGCGCACCCGGCGTACACGCGTCGCGTCCGCCCTCGACCGGGCCGGGCTCACGGCGGCCGCCGGCAAGAAGGCCAAGGCGTACTCCCTGGGTATGAAGCAGCGCCTCGGCCTCGCCGCCGCGCTGCTCCAGCCGCGCAGACTCCTCGTCCTGGACGAGCCGACCAATGGCCTCGACCCGCAGGGCATGCGTGAAATCCGCTCACTGATAAGGGAACTGGCCTCCGACGGCACCACCGTCTTCCTCTCCTCGCACCTGCTCGACGAGATCGAGCAGGTCTGCACCCACGCTGCCGTCATGGCCCATGGGCGCCTGATCAAGCAGGGCGCGGTTGCGGATCTGGCGGCCGGGGCGCGCGGACGCCTCGTCGTGGCGACCCTGGATGTGAGCGAAGCGGCCCGCGTCCTGAAGGAACAGGGCGTGGCCGACGTGGTCGTGGCGGAGGACCGGGTGACGGGCGAACCCCCGGACGGTGAACTGGCCGAAGTGAACGCGGCACTGGTCACCGCCGGAGTCCGCGTCCGCGGCTTCGGCGTCGAACGCGCCTCCCTGGAGGACGCGTTCGTGGCGCTGACGGGGGAGGGCTTCGATGTCGCAGGCTGAGACCATCGGTATGCCGGATGTCGTACGGGCGCCGAGCCCCCTGTGGACTTTCGGCCTGCTGCGCAGCGAACTGGTGACCACCTTCCGGCGCTGGCGCACGCTCGCGCTGCTGGCCGTGCTGGCGGCCGTGCCGATCCTCGTCGGGATCGCCGTCAAGATCCAGACGGGCGACGGATCCGGGGGCGGCGGAGGCGGCGGCCGCGGGGGCGACGGCGGTCCGGCGTTAATAACGCAGATAACCAACAACCGGCTGTTGCAGGTCATCACGGCGCAAGCGGCGACGCTCCCGGTCATCCAGCCCGAGCCGGCTGAAAATCTCCGCGGCCACCTCCTCCGGCGCGTGGTTCCCGATGTCGACCACCACATCCCCTACACCGCGCGACTCGAAGATCTCCTGCAACTCCGGC
>CBFHCJ010000770.1:0-2979 GCA_965654005.1 uncultured Streptomyces sp.
GCACCCCGGCCGATGGATCGGCCGGATGCCGCCTCCCTAGCACCCCGCCGTGCCTCACCCCCCCTTCCGCACGCGGCGGCTGCTCCACCGAGCACCCGTTTCTCTTGCGCACCGTCGGCGGCGCGCAAGGGAAGCGGGCTCCGCCTCCGATGCCCGGCCGCCACACCACCCACCCGAGATCCGAACGGCTCCCGTGACCCTTTTCGCCTCCCTAGCCCCCGTGCCACGGCCGGGCTCTGCCCGCGCATACTCGCCCGACGCGCCCGCCCCCCGCTGGACGATCCCCACCCTGGCCGACGGCGAGACGAACCGGCAGGCATACGTGCTGCTCGGTCCGGCCTGGCGGAGCTCCACCCCAAGCGTCATCAGCACCGGAACCGACTTCGATGTGGTGCAGGCGCCGCAGCAGTACGCCGCCGCGGCCCTGGACCGTCTACGCACGCTCGGCACACGGGTCGGAGCCGTGTACGCCGAAGGCGACAACTGGCGGTTCTTCGTTCCGCCGGGCTCCGGAACGCTTCCCTGGGCCGCCCCTGCCCTGTGCCTGAGCGGTCCTGCCCTGCTGACGCCTCCACGTGCAGCCCGCGGACCCAGCCCGGATCTGCGGTGGATCACCCGCGGCGAGCCGTGCGGGCAACTCCTGTGGACACAGCCCACCGTCCTGTGGGCCACCCTCGCCGCCCTCACACCTCCCGCGCCCGCCCCGGCCCCGCGCACGCCTGCCGCACCGGCCGCTGATCTGCCCTGACAACCCGCCCCTGCCCGGAAGAGACCCATGATCAGGCACTTCGACACGACGATCCCGAACTCGGCACGCACCTGGAACTACTGGCTGGGCGGCAAAGACCACTACGACGCCGACCGCCAGGCCGGCGACGCCTACCGCGCCATCGCCCCCCAGATCGACACCATGGCCCGCGAGTCGCGCCGGTACCTCATCCGCGCGGTCAGCTTCCTCGCCGGCGAACTCGGCGTCCGCCAGTTCCTCGACATCGGCACCGGGCTGCCCACGGCCGACAACACCCACGAGGTCGCCCAGAGGATCAACCCGGCCGCCCGGATCGTCTACGTCGACAACGACCCGATCGTCCTTGCCCACGCCAGAGCCCTGCTCATCAGCACACGCGAAGGCCGCACCGATTACGTCGACGCCGATCTCCACGACCCGGACATGATCCTGGCCGCGGCGCGCGACCTCCTGGACTTCACCCAGCCCGTCGCCCTGATGCTCATGGGCGTCCTCGGCCATATCCAGGACCACGCCGAGGCGACGGCGATCGTCCGCCGTCTCCAGGCCGACCTGCCCACCGGCAGCTACTTCGTTCACTACGACGGCATCGACACCGACGTCGACCTCACGAAAGCCCAGGCGGGCTACGACGGCACCGGCGCCCTCCCGTACGTCCTGCGCAGCCCTGCGCAGCTCAGCGCGTACTACAGGGACCTCGAACTCCTGGAGCCCGGGATCGTCTCGTGTCCCTTGTGGCGGCCGGACCCCAACAGCTCCCCTGAGCCGACCGACGTCTATGGCGGCATCGCCCGCAAACCGTAGCTGTGCGCCACGTTCCTGCCGTCCTCTTCCTGCGAGGTAACCCGTGAAAGCAGCACCCAACGGCACCATCCGTCTCGCTCTGATGAACCTGGAGCACGACGGCGGCCCCGAAGTAGAACCCGGAGTTCTGCCCGACGAGTGGCGTACGGCGTTCGAAGACGTGCTCAAGCCGCTGCAAGCCGACTGGATCGGCCTGACCGAACTCACTTACTCGCAGACCAGACCGGACGCCACCGACGAGGAGAAGGCCGCCGCCGCCCGTCGTTGGAAGGCCGCTCGCCGAACCCTGGGCATGCGCGGCTTCCGAGCCCGGATGGGCCAGGGCCGCAATCCCACCGGCATGCTTGTCCGCGAATCAACGTTCACCGTCGGTCCTCAGCACCACCTGGACCGGGTGTTCCGCACACCGCCCACCAACGTCGTGTTGGGGCTGTCCGAGGCCCCTGGCGTGCCCATCATCACGGCCGCGTTCCACAGCAGTTTCTGCAATCCCACCCTCAGGGAGGCGGAGACGTACGAGCTCACCGCCCTCGTCGACAAGGTGAAGGCCCACCGCGCCGATCCGCAGCCTCGGGCCCTGTGCTGGCTTTTCGGCGACGCGAACGAACTGCCTGTCCCGGCCGGCGAAGAGGTACCCGACATCGACTGGTCCTCCCCCGACATCACCGACCTCACGCACCGCCGCCACCGCGCTCTCAAGCTCCCCGACGGCTCCTGGAAGAGCTGCACCTTCCTCGACGAAGTCATGCACGACTGCGGCATGCACGACCCTGCCCGCTACGCCGCACGGCGCCTCAACCAGGCCGACGCTTTGGCCGCAACCGCGGGCTTCGCCGACAGCGCCGTGGGGCAGGGCGGCCCGCGCCGCATCGATCGCGGTCTCATGGACGGCTGGAGCGTCCAGGCCGTCACCGAAGTCACTGTGATCGACATGAGTGGACTGAGTGATCACAATCTCCCGGTCGTGGACCTCTCCCGCGACAAGCTCGTTGATGCCGCGCACGGCGCTTTTCCCCCCTTGGCCCCGTGGGAACTGGTCTTCTGACAAACCCGAGCGCCGCAGGAATTGCGCACCTTTGCGGGCCATGGGGTGTCTGAGGTGGCAGAGTAGGAAGCAGCTCGGCCCCGGTTCCCCCCGTACCGGGGCCGGGCTGCACCCTTTGGGAGCGTTCACGAAGGGGCCCCCGCGCGGGGTAGAGGTTGGCCACCCGCGGGCGAATATCTGACGGGGGGGGCTGGGCCCGCCCGTCCCGGCGGTCCCAGCCCGTTGTTCATCCGGCCAGCGGAAGGCCGCCGCCGGACACCAGCAGACTGAAGCGGTCGGCGGCCGCCACCGTCCGCGCGGCCGCACTGGGGGTGTCGGTCAGCAGGGAGGACGGCTTGAGCACGCTGATCGCCCCGTACACGGTGTCTCCCCACAGCACCGG
>CBFHCJ010000771.1:0-2969 GCA_965654005.1 uncultured Streptomyces sp.
GGCCCCTTGTCCCGCCCACCCGCCTACCAACTGTTCGTCCGGGGGTCCGGGCGGGTTCGCAGGCCGTTCTGACCTGCGGCCCAGTGGTGTTGGATCGCTCGGATGAACCCTCCTGAACGACCACGAATGCAACCCGAACTGCAACCCTCCGCGCCTGAAGTTCTCCGGTTTGGTGGACAACTATCCGCTTGGGGACGCTGGTCCCCGCAATCCATCGTGCCGAGAAACCGCCCGGCCTATCCGCCGGAGTTCCGTCGCCAGATCGTGGAGTTGGTCCGTGCCGGCCGCACGCCCGAGGAACTGGCCAAGGAGTACGAACCGGTCCGCGCCTCTCGTACCAGGTGACTCCCCGGATATTGCACTCGCTGCAGAGAGTCCCCCGGACGCACTCGCCGCAGGTTGTGCCGAGGGTCTCACGCCAGGTGGTCGAAGCTCCCGTTCTTCGCGCCGCCGAGCATGGCCGCGATCTCGTCGCGGGCGAACACCAGCGGGGTCTGCTGAGGCTTGGAGTCGCGCGCGGCCACAAGCTCGTCGGCATCGCCACTCAAGGTCTTGGAGGTCCCATTGGGTCTCGCCGAGTGATAGGTGGCGGCCGTACTGTGCCCGGCCGCTCGCGCTTGCCTGATCAGTTCGGTCCCCAGAAAGCTACCGCCGCCGATGATGGGCGTCGTCATGCGCGTTGGCCCTCCTTGTGCTTGTCGCTGTGCAGGATGGCCGCCCTGGCTGCCCAGGCCAGGATGCTCTGCCCCCGCATGGTCAGCCCGAGCCGGTTCCAGTGGAAGATCACGTGGTAGCTGAGCACCTGCCGCAGCCCGCGATCCAGTGTTCCGTCCTGGACGGCTTGGGCGAGTATCTGGCCGGTGCTGCGGAAGGCGGCAGCCCACTCGGCGACAGGCTCCAGCGGGCCACCGGAGCGCAGCAGGGCGTTGCTGTCGGCAAGGAGCAGGGGCCGGATCTCCTGGGCTCGGGCGTTGAGCCGTTCCGCCGGAACCTCGCTGACGGCCGAGCGGTGTTCTGTCGTGATCACGCGGTCCCAGACATCGCCCTGCTCGTACCACTCCAGTCGGGCGGCGCGCATCATGATGGTGCATAGGAGGACGGACAATTCCCTGGGCCCGACGGTGAGGTCGGCGTGCTGGCGCAACTGCTGGATCTCTCGACTGTCGGTGACGAATAATGCGTGCGCGGCCGTCATGCTGATCTTCCCGCCGAACGCCGGAGTCTCCGGTTCGTAGATACCGGGCCACCAGCGTTGAAGGTGCCCTTCGGAGACGAGGTAGTCGAAGCCGCCCCCGATGGTCGGCTTGGCGCCGCCCGTGGGCTGGACGCGGAGGCGCAGGCGCCAGCAGGGGTGCTTTCTGGTGTACCACCAGCCGTCGATCGCGCCGGTGGCCTCCGCTTCGCGCAGGATGGGCAGGACGTGCGTGGTGAAGGTGGTGTCGGCGTTCGGCCAGTCGGTGAAGTGGAGGTACGTCTGCCACCAGTCGGTGGCGGCTGTGTGACGGGCCAGGGCTTCCCCGCCGGCCTGGTCGTAGACCGCGACCGCGTCGGAGAGGACCACGGGGTCCATCTGATACTGCTGCGCCGCGTCGGCGATCGACAGGCCGGTGAGAACGGCGAGGACGGCGTGTTGCGTCGGGTTCGGCTCGGTTGCCTGAGTCAGTTGATCAAGAGACATGCGTCCCATCCGGTGCTCGGCGCCTGCTGCGAGGCGAAGGTGGTAAGGGCGAGCGCGGTGCCGGTGGCGCCGTTGATCAGGCCGGGAGTCGATGGGGAGCCGGGCCGTCCGGGTGCGGTGAGGGCGTCACCAAGACGTTCCGGGAGGGTGCGCAGCCGCGGGTCGAGTGCGTCTGCGGCGGCGCGGTGAGCGGTCTGGTAGATGCCCGCCCATCCGTGGCAGAGGCCGTTGTCGGTGACCCGGGCGAGTTGCGCAGGGTCGGTCAGGGCCCGGTACAAGGCGTCTTCGTAGAACGTCTGGAGTGTGGGCGAGCGCAGGGCGATCCCGGCGAGCTGTCCGGCCCGCGCGATGCCCGTCGTGCCGTAACACCAGCTCGGACGGGTGGGGGCGTCGTGGTGGGGACGTCTGCGGTCGAGGTCGCGCCGCGAGATGTGCTCAGGCCACCACGGGCCGGAATCACCGTGCTGGCACCAGGCGTCGAGGTGAACGCAGAGGGTGAACATCGCGTCCTGGTGTCCGTTCACCGTGATCCCGCGGCGCAGGGCTTGGGCCAGGAGGAGGAGCGGGCCGGTGATGCCGTGCGCGGCGCCGAAGTTGCCGTGCCCGCCGGGGAAGTAGGGGGACTCGCCGCGGGCGGGGTCGTGGCGGACCCACCAGCCGGGGAGGCCGCGGCCGTCGGAGGCGAGCGGCCGAGTCAGGGAGACGAGGTACTGCAAGATCCTTTCCAGGGCTGGGCCCTCGGGCTCGGTACGCAGGAGGTAGGCGCCGATCCCCGTGAGGCCGTAGAAGAGGTCGTACTCCGCGAACGTCGGCAGGTCTCCCCTGCCGATGCGTGCGAGCGCGGCGTCCACGCGGCGGTTCGCGAGGTCGACGATGTGCTGGTGCAGGATGGTGCGTGCCGAGGCGTACAGATGCTGGTAGTCAGGGGGAACGGTGGTGAGAAGGAAGCCGACGGCCGGGGCCCCGAGGAACAGGCCCGTCTGGTCGGCCGCGCTGATGGGCCCGGAGGCCGCGCTCGTGATCCATCGGTGAGCGGGGTGCCAGGAACCGCCGTACCGGCTGGCCGTCTCGATGTGCAGCAGACTGATGCCGGCGGCGCCGTCGGCGAGCGACTGCACTGCCCAGGGCTCCTCCGGGGGCGGGGGAGGGGGTTCCGCCAGATGGGCGGTGTACTGCTCCAGGATCGCCGCGGCGGTGGCGGCCAGCGTGGTCATCGGGCCGCCATCCGGTGCTTAATACTCCAGCTGTAGATCGTGATCTTCATGTCTGGGATGTGGCTTGTCGCCGGTAG
>CBFHCJ010000772.1:0-2943 GCA_965654005.1 uncultured Streptomyces sp.
GCCCACCCCGACGCGGTCCCCGCGCTCGCGGCCCTCGCCTCCGAGGGCACCTCGATCGCGGTCGTCACCGGCCGCCCGGCCGACGTCGCCGTCCGCTACGGCGGCTTCGCGGACGTCCCCGGCCTCGAGCGCCTCGTCGTCCGCGGCCACAACGGCGCCGAACGCTGGGACGCCCGCACCGGCACCGTCACCGCCCCGCCCCCACACCCCGGTGTCGCCGCCGTCCGCGAAGAACTCCCGGGGCTCCTGGACGAGGTCGGCGCCGGGCGCGGCATCTGGACCGAGGAGAAGGGGCGCGCCGTGGCCGTGCACACCCGCCGCGCCGACGACCCGCAAGCCGCCTTCGAAGCCCTGCGCGAACCCCTCACCGACCTCGCCGCCCGCCACGGCCTGATCGTCGAACCCGGTCGCCTGGTCCTGGAACTGCGCCCGCCGGGCATGGACAAGGGAGTGGCCCTGCTGGAGTACGTCCGCGAGACCGGCCCGGAAGCGGTCATGTACGCGGGCGACGACCTGGGCGACCTGCCCGCCTTCGCGGCCGTCGACAAGCTCCGCTCGGGCGGCCTTCCGGGCCTCCTGGTCTGCAGCGGCAGCGACGAGGTCCCGGAACTGGCAAAGAGGGCGGACTTGGTGGTCGACGGCCCGCAGGGGGTCGTGGAACTCCTGCGGTCATTGGCGCGGAGGCTGGGCTGAAACGCGCCCCGTTTTCAGGGGTGCGGCTGCGCCGAGTGGGCGCGAGAAACGCCCACCGGCGGCAGCCGAAATACGACCCCTCAAACGTCCAGTGCGGCCAACTGATCCAAAAACCACCGGGCCGGCGGCGTAGCCGTAGCCTGCGCAGCAAGCCGCTGGGAGCGCTCGGCGCGCTCACCCGCCGGCATCGACAGCGCCTCGTGCAGCGCCCGCGCCGTACCCCCGATGTCGTACGGGTTCACCGTCACCGCGTCCTTGCCCAGCTCCTCGTACGCCCCCGCCTCCCGCGACAGCACCAGCGCGCAGCCCCCGTCGGAGAGCAACGGGACCTCCTTGGCGACCAGGTTCATGCCGTCCCGGATGGGGTTCACAAGGGCCACGTCCGCCAGCCGGTAGGCGGCCAGTGAGCGCGCGAAGTCGTCCTTCACATGCATCTCGACAGGGGTCCACCCGGGCGTCCCGAAGCGGGAGTTGATCTCCGCCGCCACCCGCCGGACCTCCGCCGTGTATGCGCGGTAGACGGCCAGGTCCTGGCGGGAGGGGTAGGCGAAGGCGACATGGACGACGCGTTCGCGCCACTGAGGACGCGACTCCAGCAACTCCTCGTACGCCAGCAGACCCCGCACGATGTTCTTCGACAGCTCCGTGCGGTCCACTCGGACGATCGCCTTGCGGGGCGTGCCGTCGGGGGCGGTGCCGATCTGCTCCCGCAGTGCGGCCATCCGCTCGTCCACGTCCGGCTGATGCGCCCGCCTGCGCAGGAAGTCGGCGTCCGCGCCGAGCCCGTGGACACCGATGCGGGTGCCGGAGGGGATGCCGGGGTCGAGGACGGCGTGACAACAGTCCGTGAACGCGTCCGCCCACCGCTGGGTGAGGAACGCCACCCGGTCCGCGCCCAGGATCCCGCCGAGCAGCTGCGCCGCGATGTCGTCCGGCAGGAGCCGGAAGTACTCCGGCGGCGCCCACGGCGTGTGCGAGAAGTGGCCGATCCGGAGGTCGGGCCGCAGGCCGCGCAGCATCCGGGGGGCCAGGGCGAGGTGGTAGTCCTGGATCAGGACCGCCGCCCCTTCGGCCGCCTCCTGGGCGAGGGCCTCGGCGAACGCGCGGTTGTAGGCCTCGTACGACGCCCACTGGCGGCGGAACTCCTTGTCGAAGACCGGCTCCAGCGGTGTCTGGTACAGCATGTGGTGGATGAACCACAGCACCGAGTTCGCGATGCCGTTGTACGCGTCGGCGTACACCTGCGGGTCGATGGGGAGCATCCGTACGCGCTGACCGCCGGTGTCGGCCGGATCGAGCGCACCGCCCCTCCGCCGTACGGCCTCACGGTCGCCGTCGCTCAGGGCCGCGCAGACCCACACCGCGTCCGTGTCCGGGCCGATCGCCGACAGGCCCGACACGAGTCCGCCTCCGCCGCGTTTGGCCAGGAGGGTCCCGGTCTCGTCCAGGGTGTACGAGACCGGGCCGCGGTTGGAGGCGACGAGAATCCGAGCGGCACGCATGACAGCCATGCCACGAAACCTAGCCCCGCGTCGAAGCACTCAAACGTGCGGTTCGGCCGTACGCGGATTCGTAT
This sequence comes from uncultured Streptomyces sp., assembly GCA_965654005.1. Taxonomy (GTDB): domain Bacteria; phylum Actinomycetota; class Actinomycetes; order Streptomycetales; family Streptomycetaceae; genus Streptomyces. The sequence goes on from CBFHCJ010000772.1 coordinate 2,270, forward strand.
ACGACACCTCCGCGTACCACGCGCCCCCGGAAGTCGCTGAACAACTCAGGCCGCCTTCCGTTCCACGTACTCCTCGACCTCCGCCATCGGAGGCCGCTCCTCCGTGTCCACCGAGTACGTGCGCGGCACGAAGCCGCCGTTGACCCGTTCGAACTGGGTGAGGGAAGGGCGGATCAGATTGCCGCGGGCCAGCCGGAGCTGCGCCGTCTGGTAGATCGCGGCGGACATGCGGCCCAGCGCCCGGCCGTCCTGGTGGCGGTGCTTGCGCACGCCGACGTCGACCTGGGCGAGGGCGTCCAGGCCCACCAGGTGCAGGGCGTCGACCAGCATGCCCAGCTCCACCCCGTACCCGACCGGGAACGGAAGCTGTTCCAGCAGGGAGCGGCGGGCCGCGTACTCGCCGCCGAGCGGCTGGACGAAGCCGGCCAGCTGCGGCCAGTGCATGTTCAGCAGCGGGCGTGCCATGAGTTCCGTGACGCGACCGCCCTGGCCCGCTGCCGCCGTACCGTCGGCGCGCCCGTCGGACACGGTGAGCGGCCGGTCGTACATCGCCTTCACGAGGTCCACGCCGGGGTCGGTGAGCAGCGGGCCCACGATCCCGGAGACGAAGTCCGACGAGAACTCCTTCAGGTCCGCGTCGATGAAGCAGACGATGTCACCGCCGGTGACGAGCA
>CBFHCJ010000773.1:0-2917 GCA_965654005.1 uncultured Streptomyces sp.
GTGTGCTGGAGGAGAGTTACGTGTTTCTCGGGGCCTACACCTACCGCTGTCCCCCTTGCCAGATCACGGCGCCTGGACTCAGCAAGGCCGAGGCCCGGAAGACCCGCACCGTGCACCGCCGCCGGGTTCACGGCAGCCCCATCGTGGAACCCGATGGGGAGGCCATCACCCGCGCCCCGTACATCGACCAGTGGCGAGGTCCTGCCATCGCCGTCGCCGTGTTCGTCGTCATCATGCTTCTCGCCCCACACCTCTGAGCAGCGGGCGGGGCGGCCGGAGCGCACGGGTGCGACGTACGTCGTTCAGCGGACAGCAGTGGGGCCGCCCCCGGAGGGAGCGGCCCCACTGTCGTTGTCTCTGCCTACGCGTTCCGGTCCCTGAACTCTCCTTCACTCGCGGCCTGGACGAAGCTCGTCCAGGCCGCGGGGCCGAACTTGAAGACGGGACCGTCGGGGTCCTTGGAGTCGCGTACCCACATCGTCCCGGAAGCCCCGTTGCCTATGCGAGCCGCTTCGACGCACTGGCCACCCTGGTTGTCGCTGTAGCTGGACCTGAACCAGTGAGCCGTCTGCGGCGCGTCGTCCCGGTGGACCATGTCAGAACTCCTCGATTGCCTTTTGAATCATGCTCACGGACTCCGTGGGTCCCGGAGCAGCCGCTTGCAGGTCGGTGAACACTTCGTCATACAGGCCGGTTTCGGAGGGCTTGCGCAGCACCCAGGCGTCCGCACGGTTCTCCAGGTAGACGATCGGCGGGAACGGTGAGCGGTCGCCGAACCTGAGGATGGTGAAGGCGCCGTTCATCCCGGGGTGAGCGCCCATCTCGAATGGGACGACTTGGATGCGGACATTGGGAAGAGACGTGGCGAGCTCGGCAATGTGCGCCAGCTGCTCGCGCATCACCGCGGCGCTGCCGACGCGGCGCTTGAGGACCGACTCATTGATGATGGCGGTCAGCCTGAGCGGGGAATCGGAGCGGTGCAGAGCCTCCTGGCGCGTCATGCGCACCGCCACCAGCTTGTCGTTCTCGTCCTGGCCCAGTCCCGGCGTCCTCAGCGGCAGGGACCGGACGTACGCCTCGGTCTGCAGCAAGCCGGGGATGAACTCGTTCTCGTAGTTCTGGACTGCGGCAGCGATGGCCTCCTGCCCCAAGTACGCCTTGAACCCCGGGCTGATGACAGGTGCGAGCTCGCGCTTCTGCCACCAGTCCTTCTTCGTCTTCGTGACGGTCGCGTACCCGACCAACGTGTCGCGGAGTTCGGCGTCCGCGTCGTAGATCTCGCACAGCGCCATCACGTCGGCTGGCTCAACGATCCCGTTCTCGCCGGCTTCCAGACGGTTGATCTTCGACGGGCTCACGACGAGACGCTTGGCCACCGCGGAGGCTGTCAGCTCCTTTGCCTCCCGGAGGCGCCGCAGCTCGATCGCCAACTGGAGGCGGCACAACGCGGGCGCTGCCGACCCGGCTTCCTCACTCATCCCGCATCCCTTCATCGAGCCTGGACCAGTGTGTCGGTGTCCGTTCTGCCACGGCAAGGAATCTTCTGCGACTCCGCGAAAAATTCTGCCACCGCATGAACATTCGTCAGCTCTCCCCCCACGGAAGCCAGTTCGAACGGAAACCCTTCCCGCAGAATTCTGCGAGACGGGTTCACACCGTAGCGAATCTGCTGGCATCCTGTATCGGGTCAGCACACAGCGCGCCGACCCAACGACTCCAAGTGATCTTGTGGAGCGTGGTCCAACCGACCGGGAGGGACCCGGATGCCCAGCGAAGCGGTGCCGCACATCGGACTGATCCGTTCCATGGGGGAGGAGCCCCATGGAAGACGTCGGTCCGCAACCGATCGGCAGGGCTTACGCGAGCTCCAGGGTTCGGCGTGCACCGCCGCGACCGGGGGAGGACCGCGGTGAAGCCGCCCGCGCGGACTGGAGCGTCGCAGACGGCCGAGGGCTCTTGCCCGGTTCCCGTCCCGGCGGAGGTGCCCGATCAAGACGAGGTGCACGAAATCGACGGCAACGACGCTGCGCCGTCTCAAGCGCGTCGTCTTGTTCGAAGGCACCTGACCGCCTGGCAGGCGCCGGCGGAGTGCATCGACGCCACGCTGATCGTCGTTTCGGAACTGGCGACGAACGCAGTCCGCCACACGAAGAGCGTGCGCATCAGTCTCGAACTCATCGGGCGCCCGGGGGAGATCGAGGTCGCGGTCCGGGACAGTGGCCCTCGCCCCCGGGCACCGCTCAGCGTCCAGCCCGACCCGACCGGCCTGTCCCAGAACGGCCGTGGGCTCGGGATCGTGCAGACGCTCGCCGCCCGGTGGGGAGCTGAGGCGGCACCCGGCAGCGGGCTGAGGGTCTGGGCCGTGCTCAAGCGGGAGGGGTCCGCGTGACCCTCACCTATTCCATCGCCCAGGCGTTACGCGGCCGGTCGCTCGACGACGACGAGCGCGAGCTGATCAGGCTCGTTGCCCAAGCAACCCCCACCGCCGAGTTAGCCAGCAAGCTGGGACTGTCATCGAAGTCCATCGGATACCGGCTTGACCGGATCGCGGTGAAGCTGAAGAGCCCCAATCGCGTCCGCAGCGGGCTGGTCTACCGGGCACTGGTCCTTCGCCAGGTCGAGGCGGAGCCCCTGGAAGACGCTCCTCCGATCAGGCTCCGGAGGAGGGAGCGGGCAGTTCTGCAGGGCGTTGCCCAGGGACACCCCCTCACGCGCATCGCCGATGACCTGCGGATGGAGGACTGGGACCTGTCCCCTATCGCGCTCCAGCTCCGTAAGCGGCTCGGTGCCGACGACTACGCACACGCCGTCTGGCGGGGATGGCACCTCCGGCTGATTGACGCGGAAACCCCCGGCATCGCCGGGGCCACCACACACTCCTCCTCCCAGACCACCGCGGCGGGCTCACGAGAGCTCC